>NZ_JBFADP010000030.1:0-99780 GCF_040641415.1 Streptomyces sp. NPDC020875
CTCTGGGGGGGCGCCGCCGCGGGGCGCGGCCCCCCGGGGGGTGGGGGCGCCCCCCGGCCCCCCGGCCCCCGGCCCCCCGCCGGGCAACGCCCCCGCCCGGGCCCCCCCCCGGGGGGGCGGCCCGGCCCGCGCCGGAATCGCTCAGCCCTGCTGGAACAGCTCCGCGGGCAGCGGCTTGAGCAGGGCGTACAGATCGTCCGTGATGGGGCGGTCCCAGCTGGCGATGGTGACCAGGACATTGTCGCTGCGGTCGAACTGGACGCAGGAGATCCGGCTCTCGGTGAGCTTCAGCCGCCGGACGATCAGCAGATTGTCGCCCTGCATCACGGGGACGTCCTCGGAGCCGGTGACCTCGACGGGCTCGTCGTTCTCCAGCGCGAGCAGCAGCTGGGCCACCTCGAAGGGGACCTGGCCCTCCTCCAGCTCCCGGGCCGGGGAGCCCTCCGGCAGATTGCCGATGATCATGGCGGGGCCGCGGCCGCCGAACAGGTCGTACCGGAGGAAGACGCCCTGGCAGGTGCCGTCGGGGGCGGGCAGCAGTCCCGCGCCGAGATTTCCGGGCCAGTCCCCCGGGTCCATGGCCAGGACGTCGAAGTCCGGGCCCGCGGGTGTGGCGGGGCTGCGGCGGCGGAGGAAGGACATACCGCCATGGTACGTGGCCCGGCCCGGTGGCCGGACTCCGGGCGGGCCCCGTCAGGCGGTCGGCGGGCCGGCCGATCCGGATCGGTCCGGCGGCCTTCGCCGGGGCGGCGGCGAGGCTCCGCCGAACGGGTCGGCCCTCACCCTCGGGTCGAAGTGGAGGTCGAGGTGGAGGTCGAGGTCGAGAGTCCGGCGCGACGGCTGCGGAGGGGCGCGGGGTCGAGGGCCTGAGGGACCTTTCAGCCCCGGAGCGGCTCTCCGGCATGCCCCCTTGCACCAGAAGCGGGCAGCAGTGGGAGCGCCGGTACACCGCGGTCCGTGCGCCGGGTCCGTACGCCCCGCCGTGCGGCCCGAACGGACCGGTCGCCCGGTACCGCCGCGGACACCGGCCGGGGTGACATCACCCGCTTCTCGGACAAAGGGTGAAACGGTGGCCCGGCCCGGATCCGGCCGGGGCGGCCGGGGCGGGAACGCCGGACGGCCACCCGGGGTCGACAGCCGCGCGGGCCGGGATGACGGCAGGTCAGCCGGTACGCCTCACGGCCCCGCGGACCGTCGGGCGGCCCGGCCGGAACGATCGCGGGACTCGACGTTCGGCATATTCGCCGGGACTGTGTCACCGGCCGGTTCCGGCCCCGGCGCCTTGCCCCGGATCGCCGAATCTCCTTGGCTCGACATCCGTGACCCGCCTTTCTCCGCCAGCCGTGCCGTCGCCGCCGTGAACCCCCCGGCCCGGCGGCACTCCGCGCCGTGAGGAGTGGACGTTGACCACCGAAGCCCGGAACGCCGCAGCCGACCGGACCGCCGCACGCCCCGCCGCCGGGGCGGGATCGCCGGTCCGGTCCCACACCGAATGGGATCCGCTGGAGGAGGTGATCGTCGGGATCGTCGACGGAGCCTCCTTCCCGCCCTGGCACCGGGCGCTGCCCCCGGTCGTCCCGGCGGAGCAGCACGCGACCTTCGCCCGGGAGGCGGGCCGCCCCTTCCCGGCCGAGCGGATCGAGGCCGCCCGCCGCGAACTGGAGGAGTTCGCCCGGATCCTGCGGGCCGAGGGGGTCACGGTCCGCAGACCCGAACCGATCCCCCAGCGGCGTCCGTACGCCACCCTCGACTGGACCAGTACGGGGATGTACGCGGCGATGCCCCGGGACGCCCTGCTGGTCGTCGGCGAGGAGATCATCGAATGCCCGATGGCCTGGCGCTCCCGCTACTACGAGGCGCTGGCCTACCGGCCGCTGCTCAAGGAGTACTTCCGGGGCGGGGCGCGCTGGAGTGCCGGGCCGAAGCCGGAGCTGACCGACGAGCAGTACGACCCGGAGTGGACCGAGCCCGGCCCGGACGGACCGGTCAGGACGGTGGTCACGGAGTTCGAGCCCACCTTCGACGCCGCCGACTTCATCCGCTGCGGGCGGGACATCATCGCCCAGAGAAGCCATGTCACCAATGCGTTCGGTATCGAGTGGCTCCGTCGCCAGCTCGGCGACGACTACCGGATCCATGTCCTGGAATTCGCCGATCCGCATCCCATGCACATCGACGCCACTCTGATACCACTGGCCCCCGGGAAACTGCTGATCCATCCGGAACGAGTTCCGAAAGTGCCGGAGCTGTTCAAGGGGTGGGATGTGATGAGCGCGCCCCGGCCGATCATCCCGGATTCCCATCCGCTCTATCTGACCAGTAAATGGATCAATATGAACGTCCTCATGCTGGACGAGGAGCGGGTCGTCGTGGAGCGGCAGGACGAGCCCATGATCAAGGCTCTGCGAAATTTTGGATTCACTCCGATTCCCTGCGATTTCCGGAACTTCAACAGCTTCGGCGGATCGTTCCACTGCGCCACGCTCGATGTCCGGCGGCGAGGGTCGCTGCAAACCTATTTCTAGGGGGAGGGATGAAGATCTGGCGGAACACCCCGAAGGACGCGCTACTGCTGGGATTCAGTGCGGCACAGTTCGCCGTGACCCTGTGGCTGGCCGTCCGGTGGGACGATGCCTCCGTCCTCGGCCGGGTCGCGGGCACATCGGTCCTGGCCGTCCTGACGGCGTACAACATCGTGGTCGTCTCCCATCTGTTCACCCATGTGCCGTGGTTCGTGTCGGCCCGGCTGAACGCGGCCGTCTCGGTCCTCAACTCGGTCAATATCGGCCAGTCGGTCCGGGCGTACCAGTTCACCCATGTCCGCAACCACCACCGGTACAACAACGACGCCCCCGGCGCGGACGGCACCACGGGGGACACCACGTCGACCTACCGCCGGGGCCGGGACGGCGGCCACGCGCCGCTGCTGCCGTACGCGGTGGGGGGCGCCCTGGAGACCCTGGCCGACCGGGCCAAGGAGGTGGCGTACACGGCCCGGCTCTGGCGGGTCGGGCCGAAGGAGCGGGCCCTGCTGGCGCTGGCGTCCCGCCGGGAGCCGCGCCGGAGCCGGGAACTGCGGCAGATACGGGCCGACCGGGCCGCGCACGTGCTCTCCCTGGCGCTGTTCGCGGCGATCTCCTGGCAGTGGACCCTGTTCAGCTATCTGCCGGCCTTCTTCGCGGCGCTGACCATGGTGAACGTCCAGAACTACTACCGGCACTACGGCGCCGACCCCGGCCACCGGGCGGCCGACTCGGTCAGCCACTACGGGCGGCTGTACAACCTGCTGACCTTCAACGACGGCTACCACCAGGAGCACCATCTCAGCCCCGGCACGCACTGGTCGCGGATGCGGGAGGTCCACGACCGCAACCGGGCCCGGCTCGACGCCCGGCCGCGGATCGTCAGCCCGGTCCCGGCCATGCTGGGCTTCCTCGACCGCCGCAGACCGCAGTTGCACCGGGCGGCGGACGGCGGTCCGGGACCCGTACCGCGCCCCGGTACCGGATCCGGGCGGCCGTCATGACGCTCACGGGCGTGACGCTGCCGCCGGAGGGGTTCCGGCTGTACGAGACCTCCGGCGCCGGGGCGGGGGCCGTCGACGTCGCCGCCGTACTCGCCGTACTCCGGGGCGAACTGGCCGCGTACCGGGTGAGCGGCTATCTGACGCCGGTGGAGTGCGCCGCCGTCGTCGCGGCCTTCGACGCGTCGCCCCGGCTCACGCCCCGCTACGGCGACGGCGGGGACGGCGTGGAGGGCTATGTGCTGGGCGCCTCCCACATCGAGCGGACGACGGCGGACTATCTGGACGCCGTCGCGGAGTCGGCCGAGGCCGTCGACGCCCTCTACCAGGGGATCGCCGACCCGGTGGCCGCGCTCTGCGACGAACTGGTGGCCCGGGGCACCGTGCCCGGGACCCGGCCCGCGGTCCACGACGGGCGGGCCGCGGGCCGGTCCAAGGCGGTGTGCTGGAACCAGACCGGGGCGTACCAGCTGATGCCGCACGACGACGTGGCCCAGCTCGGCGATCCGCTGCAGCACGGCTTCGAGATCCAGCGGCTGACCCGGGTGATGGCGGTCAACGTCTATCCGCGGGTCCCCCGGGGCACCGGTGCGCTGCGGCTGTGGAACGTCGAGCCGGACGACGCGTGCCGGGCGGCGCTCGGCCTCACCCACAGCGGCTTCCCCTATCCGCCGGAGCTGCTGACCGGGCATCCGTCCCTGACGGTCGAGGTGGCCACCGGGGACCTCTGTGTGATCAACGGCAATCTGGTCCACGCGGTCCTCGGCGGGGAGCCGCCGGAACCTCGGGCCCGGCGGCTGCTGCTGACCTGCTTCACCTCGATCGGCGAGCGGGGCGAACTGATCCGCTGGACCTGAGCGGGTCCGCGTCAGGGCCGCGCCGGACCACTGGTCGGGTCGGGGGTTCCGGCCGCGTACGCCACCCGGAACCCCCGACCCGCTGAACCCCGGAATACCCGTCAGTCCCCCGGGGCCAGCCGTGACTCGGCCACCGCGAGCCCGGCGATGGCGCCGAGCAGGAGCACCGTGCCCGAAACGGTGGCGGCCGTCAGCCGCTCACCGAGCAGCAGTACCGCCAGGACCGCCGCGCTGACCGGTTCGATCAGCATCACCACCGACGCGGTCGCGGCCCGGACGACGGCCGCGCCCGCGAAGTACAGCGGATAGGCGAAGGCCGTCGTGACAGTGGCGACGTAGAGCATCAGCAGCACCACCCGGCCGGGTTCGGCGGTCGCCGGGAGCAGCCCCTCGGCCCAGGCCAGGGGCAGCGTCGCGGCGGCCCCGACCCCGAACGACCAGACGGTGAGCGTGTACGGGTCCTCTCCCGCGCCGTCCCGCCCGGTCCATCGGCCGAGGACATTGGACGCGGCATAGCCGGCCGCGGAGAGCAGGGCCAGCGCCACACCGTCGGGGCGGACGACACTCGGCTCGTTGCCGAGTACCAGGACGGCGAGCCCGGTCAGGGCGCCGCCGACCGCGACCGTACCGCCCCGGCCGATGCCCTCGCCCAGGAAGATCCGGCCGCCCGCGGCGGTGAACAGGGGCGCGGCCCCCAGGGTGACGATGGTGCCGACCGCGAGCCCGGTGGCCTGGACGGCGCCGAAGTAGGCGGTCTGGAAGACCGCGAGCCCGATACCCGTACCGGCGAACAGGGCGAGGCGTCGCCGCAGCGGCGGCCTGGGAGTCGAGGGCCTCGGGCGGAGCGCCGACAGCAGCGCGGCGGCGGCGACCAGCAGGGCCATCCCGCTGAGGAAGCGCCAGAACGACACGGCCATCGGGCCGAGGTCGCTCGAACGATAGACGATCTCGACGGCCGCCCCGGTGGTGCCCCAGGTGATACCGGCGAAGGCGAGGGCGGCGAGGCCCCGGCGTACCGAGTGGGGGGCCGTTCGTGGCACGGCGGTTGTCGCGGTGGTTTTCGACACGAGGGATCTCCCGACGGAGTGAAAGGTCGTGGACTCCTTCGCGGGCACAGCCCTGGGACGCGTCACCGCCTCGGTGACGCGCCGGTGTATCTCCCGGCGGCCCGCCTAGGCGGCGGGCGGCGCGAGCGCCGTGGTCTGCATGGGGGCAGCGTAGGGGATCGGTGCCGGTACGGCCCTCGGGTTCCCGCCGATCTTCCGGACTTTCCCGGTCCCCTTCGCGACGGGCCGCCTCGGCGGTCTTCCGGCGAGCCGCGGGCCGCCGGAATGATCGGCCCCGCCGGGGCGGAGGCGGGCCGGCCCGGTGCCCCGGTCCGGTTTCCGGCGGGTTTTTCCGCTCGGCCCCGGTGTGGGGCGGGCGTTGACCGGCCGGATACCGTCCGGGAAAAGGCGTAAAACAATATTCGAATAGGAGTTACCGGTAGGTCATATTCCGGACGTGGATTCGGCCAGCGGCCGGGCGCCACCGGGCGTATTAGTCACTTAGTCAGTGGTGCGCGTTTCAACCGTGCTGAACTGGTTAACAGTGGCGCACAGCGCGTCTGCCGCACGCGCTGGAGGTGTGGAGTCACAAGTGGAGGAACATCACATGACAAGCGTTCTGCTGGTCCACGCGGTTTCGCTGTGGCGGGCCTCTTTGGCCTGTCTGCTCGGTCAGGACGGGAGCCTGGTGATCCGGGCGACGGACAAGGGCGGTGTCAAGGAGGCGGTGGTGGAATGTCCACCGGACGTCGTGGTCACCGACCTGGAGTGTCCCCACTCCATGGAGGTGTTGACCTTCATGGAGGCACTGCGCGCCGATGAGGAGTTCCGCCCCGGTCTGGTGGTGCTGGCCCGGGCCGACCGGACGGGTGACCTGCGCCGCGCCGGGGACGCCGGGGCCACCGGGTACGTCGACAAGCTCGGTCCCGTGGGCAGTCTGGGAGCCGCGGTGAACAAGGTGGCGGCAGGTGGCAGACATATCGACGAATCGCTCGCTTTCGGCCTCCTGCGCGCGTCGGAGGTACCGCTGTCGCCCCGGGAGTTACGGGTACTGGAACTGGCCGCGGAGGGCGAGTCGGTGACCTCGATAGCCAGCGCCCTGCATCTGGCGAGCGGTACCGTCCGGAACTACCTGGCGGCGGCGATACGGAAGACGGGCGGGCGCAACAGACTGGACGCGATACGGCTCTCCAGAGACTTCGGCTGGCTCTGAGTCCGCCGCCCGGGCCCGAGGACAGCACTGCGGCCACCGCGACCGCCGGGACCGGCGGGACCGAACGGGCCGGTGGGGTCAGTGAGGCCGGCGGGCGAGATCCGACGGATGCGTGGACGGGGCGGACTCCGGGGGAGGCGTCGGCGGGTCCGGCCGGACACCGGTCAGTTCGCGGAAGAACGCGGAGCGCGCGGGTAGTTCGCCGGGAGTGCCGTACTCGGTCCGGGTCCCGTCCATGACCAGGATCCGGGCGGCCCGGCGGGCGGAGGTCACCCGGTGGGCGATGACGACGAGGGTGTCGGCGCGGTCCGCGAGGGCGCGTTCGGCCCGGGCCTCGGCGCCGGGGTCGAGATGGCTGGTCGCCTCGTCGAGGATCAGCAGCGGGGCGGTGGCGACATGGGCCCGGCCCAGGGCGACGAGCTGCCGCTCCCCCTGGGAGAGGAGCCGGGGGTCGAGGACGGTGTCGAGACCGCCGAGCCGGTCGGCGAGGGCGTCGAGCCCGACGGCGGCGACGGCGGCGGCGATCTCCCGGTCGTGGGCGCGGGGGCGGAGATAGCGCAGATTGTCGCGGAGCGTGCCGGTGAAGACGTACGGCCGCTGCGGCAGCAGGGTGCGGACGGCGGTGGGTTCGGCGCCCGGGACGGGGCGGCCCAGCCAGCGGACCTCGCCGCCGGTGGGGGTGGTGAGGCCCGCGAGGACGGCGGCGAGGGTGGATTTGCCGCTGCCGCTGGGGCCGACGACCGCGAGATGGTCCCCGGCGTCGAGCCGCAGATCGAGCCCGTCGAGTACGGGCCGGGCGTGGGGGCCGTACGCGAACGAGACGGACCGCAGCTCGGCCCGGGGCACGGCCGTGGACGCCGCCGGGGACACCGGGCGCGGCAGCGGCTCGGGGGCCGGTCCTCCCGTGGTCGCGCCGGTCCGAGGGCCGGTGCCGGGGAGGCCGCCGGGCCCGGCGGCGGTTGCTCCGGGCTCGGCCGCCGGATCCTCCGCAGGGTCGGGTGGCAGGGTCACCGGGCCGGTGAAGCGGTCGAGGACGACCAGCAGCCGTCCCCCGGCGGTGCCGAGTGCGGCCAGCAGGGCGTTGAGGGCGGGTCCCAGGGACATCGTCAGATAGCCGAAGGCGCCGACGAGTTCGCCGGTGGTGAGCCCGCGTGACAGCAGCCAGGGCGCGGCGGCCAGCAGCAGCAGCGGGGGGAGCCGTTCGCCGACGGCCAGGGCGAGGACCCGCACGGCGCTCCAGCGGGCCAGGGACCGGGCCGCCCCGGTCTGTGCCTCGGCGAGTTCCCGGCTCCGCTCCCCCACCGGTCCGGCGGCCCCGGCGGCGGCGATATCGCGGAGCGCCGCCGCGGTCCGTCCGGTGTGGGCGGCGAACTCCTCGTCGGCGTCGAGATAGGCCCGCTGCCGGGCGCCCATCGGGGCCAGGGTGGCGAGGAAGAGTCCGGTACCGGCGAGCAGCGGCGGCAGGACGACGATCAGCAGCAGCGGGGAGAGCGCGGCGAGTCCGGCAACCGCCCCGGCGGCGGTGAAGACGAAGCCCCGGACGGCGAGGACCAGTCCGGCCCAGCCGTCGCGGGCGATCTCGCTCTGGTGGGTGACGCGTGAGACGGCCGGTCCGGCGGCACCGGGCCGGTCGGGACCGTCGGTGAGGGCCCGGGCCGCGGCCCGGCGGACGAGTCCGTCCCGGAGCGGTTCCACCAGCCCGGCGAGGGCGGCGAAGACGCCCCGCTGGGCGAGGAGGGCGGGGACGGCGGCAACGGCCGAGAGCGCGAGCCAGAGCATGCCGGTGGTGGTCGATCCGGCGAGGAAGCCGTCGTCGAGCGCGCGGGCCACGGCGTAGCCGCCGGTGAAGGTCTGGGCGAACTCCAGCAGGGACCAGGCGGCGAGCCGCCGGAGCGCGCGGCGCCGGGTCCGCAGGAAGGGGACGCCCTCGGCCGTGACCCGGCGGACCGCGCCCGTGGCGGGGTGCCGTTCGGATCCGGGTGCCGCCGCCGTCACCGCCGTACTCCCGGTGCCGTCCCGGCGGTTTCGTCCACCGGCCCGGGGGGTTCGTCCGCCGCTTCGGGGGGTTCGAAGACGGCCCGGTAGGCCGGGTCGTGCCAGAGGTCCCGGTGCGGTCCGACCGCGCGGATCCGGCCGTCCTCCAGCCAGACGACCCGGTCGGCGGCGGCGGCCGTCGCGGCGCGGTGGGCGACGACGAGCCGGGTGGCGGCGCCCGCGCGGCGGTCCAGGGCGCGCCGTACCCGGGCTTCGGTGACGGTGTCGAGGCTGGAGGTGGCGTCGTCGAGGACGAGCAGCCGGGCGGGCCGGACGAGGGCGCGGGCCAGACCGAGGCGCTGGTATTCGCCGCCGGAGAGGGGGGCGTCGGCGAGTGCCGTGCGGCGTCCCCGGGGCAGCAGGGCGACGAAGCCGTCGGCGGAGGCGTCCTTCAGGGCGGCGTCGACGGCGGCGGGGTCCGGGCGGTCGGGGCCGAGGGCGACGGTGTCCTCGACGGTCGTACCGAGCAGGGCGGGGCGGGCGAAGGCGCAGGCGACGTCGTGGCGGAGCCGTACCGGGTCGACTCCGTCGAGGGGTACGCCGTCGAGGGCGACGGTCCCGGTGTCGGGGTCGGTGAGCCGGGCGGCGACGGCGGCGAGCAGGGACTTGCCCGCGCCGGAGCGGCCGACGACGGCCGCGGAGGTGCCGCCGGGCACGGTGAGCGTGACACCGGTCAGCAGGGCGCGGCCGTCGCGGTGGACGCCGACGTCGCGGAGTTCCAGCCGTCCGGTTCCTCCGGCGGGGAGGGTGAGGCCGCGATGCGGTACGGGTTCGAGGGCGAACAGTGGTTCGAGGCGGAGGGCGGCGGAGCGGCCCCTGGCGAGGGCGCCGAGGGTGGCGGTGAGGGCGCCGAGGCCCATGGCGAGGACGGCGTAGCGGGACACGGCGAGGAGTTCGCCGACGGTGAGCGCGCCCACCGCGAGCCGGGTTCCGGCGACGGCCAGGACGACGACGGTGAGCAGCGGCATCAGTACGGCCGCCTGTCCGGTGGCGGTGCCCTGGATCCGCCAGGTGCGATGGCCGTGTGCGGTGAGCCGGGTGAGGGGTTCGGTGATCCGCCGGTGCTCCCGGGCGGCCGTTCCGGCGGCGCGTACGGTGGCGATCCCGTCGACGGCCTCGGTGAGCCGGGTCGCGACGGTGGCCTGTTCCCGCTGGTAGTCGGCGGCGGCGTCGGCGGTACGGCGGACCAGGACCCGGAGCAGCAGGGCGGCGGCGGGCAGCCCGGCGACGAGGGCGAGCCCGGTCCACGGGTCGACGGCGAGCAGGGCGGCGACCGCCCCGACGGGCAGTACGGCCGCGGCGACGGCGGCGGCGGCCGATACGGGGACGGAGGCCGCGTCGGCGGCGTTGGCGGTGGCCCGGGTGGTGAGGTCGCCGGGCGGCAGTTCACCGGCGCGGTCGGGGGCGGCGCGGAGCAGCCGGTCGACGACGGCGGTCCGCAGCCGGGCCGCGCGGACGGCGGTTCCGGTGCCGCCGAGCAGGACGACGAGGGCGTCGAGTCCCGCCTCGGCGGCGGTGAGTCCGGCGCAGAGCGCCAGCCCGGTCCAGGGGACGCCGTGGCCGGAGACGGCCCGGTCCAGGGTGTGGCCGAGGGCGGCGGGCAGGGCGAGGGCGGCCAGGGCGGCGCCGACCGAGCAGACGACGAGGACGACGGGTACGGCCCGGCCCGGGACGGCCGGCGGCCCGGGACGGTGACGGCGGGTCACGGGAGCCGCCGGGCGTGGGCGCGGCGGGCGGGGACGTCCGTCCGGAGGGCGGCGCGCGGGACGGGCGTCCGCGGGGCGCCGGGTTTCCCTCGTACGGGATGTGCTCGGGAGACCGCGGCGCGGAGAGGGGCGCCCACCCGGCCCGAAGGACTGCCCGAAGGACCGCCGGAAGGGGTGCGGGCGGTCGGGCCGCCGGGGCGTGCCGGGGTCCGGCGGGCGCGGCGGGCGGGGTCCGGCCGGCGGATCCGGCGGGGTGTCATACGCGGGCGGTCCTTCCGGGTGCGGGGCGGAGGTGCGGCGGTCCCGGGCGCACCACGGACGGGACCGGTCCCGGGCACGTGGCCCGGGACCGGTCCTTACGCCGGGTAGGCGTCAGCAGGCCAGCAGGCTCAGGTAGCTGTGGTGGCCGCAGGACGTGAGGCTCAGGTTGCTCCCGGTCTCGACGTCGCCGAACGCCTCTTCCTCGACGGTGTCGAGGGCCTGGAGGTCGAGAAGCGCCATGACGTTCTCCTTCTTTCGTGGGGACGATTGGTTACTCGGTGGTGCGCGACCCCTGGGTGGGGCCGGTCTGTGGGCCGCGTCGGTGCGGCGTGAGGAAGGGCAGGGTCGCCGGGGGTTCCCCGAAGACCGCGCCGAGGGCGAGCAGCACTCCGGCGGTGCCGGTGGCCAGGTCCATCGACCGGCGCATCAGCTGCTCCCCGGGGAAGGCGAGTTCGCCCTGGTAGGGGGTGGCTTCGAGGCCGAGGAGGCCAAGGTGGCGGGCGATCGCGCGGTCCCGTTCGGCCGGGTCGCCGGCCGGGGTGCGGGCGAGTTGGAGGACGAGTCCGGCCACGCCCCGGTAGAGACCGGGCTGGACGTAGAAGGCGGAGCCGGTGCCGGGGGCGATCGCCCGGCGGGCGGCCTCGAACCGTTCGTCGTGGCGGTGGGCCAGATACTCGTCGAGTACGAGGGCGATACCGGCGCTGCCCGCGCCCAGATAGGGCATCAGCCGTTTGCCCTCGACGACCAGCAGGGCGTCCCCGGCGCCGGGCTTGCAGCGGTCGAGGTCGCGGCCGAGCGCGGCGGCGGCCAGATCCAGCAGGGCCGGGTCGCCGGTGGTCTCGTAGCGGCGGACGAAGAGGAGGGCGAGTCCGGTCGCGCCGTGGAGCAGTCCGGTCCGGGGCGACGGCCTGCCCTCGGTCAGGGACCTGGCGGCGTATCCGGCGCAGCGGTCGGCCGCGGCCCGCAGGACGGCGGCGTCCCGGCCCGAGGCGTCCCGGGCGAGGTCGTCGAGGGCGAGGGCGATACCCGCCTGGCCGCTGTGGAGGTCGGCGGAGAACCGGTCGAGGGGCTGGTCGGCGACGAGCCGGGCGAGTTCGGCGGCCCGGTCGTGGTGGCCGAGGCGGTGCAGGGTCCAGGCGATGCCCGCGAGTCCGTCGTGGAATCCGGGCGGGGTGCCGGGGGCCACGGACTTGGTCCGGGCGAGCAGCCACTCCTCGGCCTCGGGGCAGGGCGGGGCGCCGGTCTCGTGGAGCGCGTAGAGCACTCCGGCGGCGCCGGTGCCGAAGTTCTGCCCCCCGCCGGGGGTGCTGAACTGAGTGATGTCGCCGGGGAAGCAGCGGTCGTCGCGTTCGGGGCTGAGGGAGGCGGCGATCGCCCGTGCCATGGAGTCCCGGCTGCGCGGCCAGTCGGCCGGCTCGGGGACCTCGGGCCCGGGGCCGTGTTCGGCGGGGGTGCCGCGCACGATCTCCCGGACGGCGGACGCGAGCGGGGCCTCATCGATGCCGAAGAGCCGGGACGCGTCCCGGGCGAGCCGGGGGGCGCGCCCCCGGTCGATGAAGAACAGCGTCGTCAGCGGCAGCAGCAGGGCGAGCCGGAGGCAGGCGAGGGCGTACCGGTCGATGCCGGTGCCGGTGCGGTCGGCGGGGGCGACGAAGGCCGGGTTGGCGACGGTCTGGCGCCGGTTCTCGTCGGCTGCCGGGAAGGCGGCCTCGAAGTCGAGCAGGACCACCCGGGTCTCGTCCTCGGAGACCATGATGTTGTTCATGTGCAGATCGCTGAAGACCAGGCCGCGGTCGTGGATCCGGCGGACGGCGGCCTCGACGCGGTCGTGGATCCGGGCGACCCAGGCGGCGTGCTCGGCGGCGGCCTCGGCGGACGGCTCGGGCACATTGAGCGGGAAGCGCCGGGCGAGCAGGGTGTTGAGGGTGTGCCCCTGGATGTGTTCCAGGGCGAGGAAGTGGTGGCCGCCGATGTCGAACGCCTCGTGGACGGCGGGGACGCAGTCGAGTCCGGCGAGCTGTTCGAGCGCCGCGCGCTCGCGCTCCAGCCGGGCTACGGCGTCGGCCCCGTCGGCGGCGAGCCCGGCGTGGGGCCTGGCCTCCTTGAGGACGACGGTCGAGCCGTCACGGGTGTCACGGGCCCGGTAGACGCCGCCGCCGTTGGAGAAGTGCAGGGCGGCTTGGATCTCGTACGGCATCCCGGTGGTGCCGAGGGCGGCCCTGGCCTCCAGGTGCGGGCGGAGGAAGCCGGGCGGGGTGACCCAGGCGGGGGTCCGCAGGGACGGGCCGCGGGGGTCGGGGACGAGGACGCCCTCGGGGTTCTCGATCGCGGGGACCGGGCGGCCGTCGGCGCCGAGGCAGTAGCGGGCGGCGAAGGCGCCGTACCGGACGTAGACGGGTCCCTCGCCGAGCCGCAGATCGCTGAGGACGTACGGTCCGTGCTCGCCTTCCAGCAGGGTCGTCAGATCCTCGCAGATCCGCTGGAAGGAGCCGTCGTCGAGCGGGTAGACGGTGATGAACTTGCCGCTGCCCCCGCGGTCGGCGTACTTGGCGTTGCGGACGTGCAGCAGCCGGGGGGCGGGGACGAACTTGTGCGGGATCCGGTGCGTCAGACAGTAGTCGTGGACCCGGCGCAGGACGGACGGGGCGTTTTCGGCGGCGGCCGAGACATGGATCTTCCAGCCCTGGGCGGGCAGTTCGGTGCCGACGGGGTGGAAGCCGAGCCAGTCGCCGCCGGGGTGGGTCTCCCAGCCGTCGGGGACCGCGTCACGGGCCGGGGCGAAGAGCGAGGCGTCGGGGCCGGCGGTGCCGTGGGCGCGGTGCGGTGCGTCGTAGAAGTCACCGTCGGCCTGGCAGTACGCGCCGTACTCCGGGTTCACTCGTCTCCCTCTCCCTCGGGTGCCGTCGGGGTCGCTCCCCCGCTGCCGGGGGCCGCCGGGCCCGGTCCGGTGGTTCGTCCGGGGTCCTCGCGGCGTGGTCGACACTTCCATCCGGGCCCGGTGGACGGACAGTCACTGATGTCATGTCTCGTTCATGCAGTGGTCACATGGGGGACATGTGAGTAGCACATGGGACCGCGCACGGACGGGGCGCGCGGGAGGGGCGTACGGAACGGGCGCGCCCATGGCGGACCCGTATCGCGTACGACGGGATACGCCCCGGTCAGGGGCGGGGGCCGCCCGGGCGGAGAGGAGCCCGGCGCTTTCGGGGGCCCGGTACGGTCACGGGCTGAACGAGAGGAAGACGAACGCGGCGAAGAGCACCAGATGCACCCCGCCCTGGAGCAGGGTCGCCCGTCCCGGCACCACGGTCAGCGCGCTCACCACGGCCGTGAGGGCGAGCAGCACCATATTGGTGGGACCCTCGCCGAGGATCAGCGGGCCCGGCAGCCAGATGGTGGCCAGGGCGATCACCGGGATGGTCAGTCCGATACTGGCCATCGCGGAGCCGTAGGCGAGGTTGAGACTGGTCTGCGTCCGGCCGTTGCGGGCGGCGCGGACCGCCGCCAGGGTCTCCGGGAGCAGCACCATCATGGCGATGACCACACCGACGGAGGCGCTGGGCAGACCGGCGTTCGCGACGCCCCGCTCGATCGAGGGCGAGATGAGTTTCGCGTTGCCGACCACCCCGACCAGGGCGAGCAGCAGCAGGCCCAGACTCCACCAGGTCTCGGCCGGGGTGGGCGGTTCGGCGTGCTCGTCCGGCCCGCAGGGGGAGCCGTCGGGGCGTACGGGCAGGAAGTAGTCCCGGTGGCGGACCGTCTGGACGCCGATGAAGAGGCCGTACAGCAGCAGGGAGGCGACCGCGGCGAAAGCGAGCTGGGTACCGGTGAACTGGGCGCCCGGCTTGCTGGTGGTGAAGGTGGGCAGGACCAGGGTGAGCGTGGCCAGGGCGGTGCCGGTGGCCACCGCGCCGCCCGATCCCTCCGCGTTGAAGACGGCGATCCGGTTGCGCAGGGTGGCGACCAGCAGGGAGATGCCCACGATCCCGTTACAGGTGATCATGACGGCGGCGAAGACGGTGTCCCGGGCGTACGTGGCCGCCTTGTCGCCGCCGCCGATCATCAGCATGACGATCAGACCGACCTCGATCACCGTGACGGCGACGGCCAGCACGATGGAACCGAAGGGCTCACCGACCCGGACGGCGACGACCTCCGCGTGGTGGACCGCGGCGAGTACCGCCGCGAAAAGACAGACCGCCAAGAGCGCCACCGCGAAACCCGGCAGCTCCCGGCCCCAGCCGGCGGCGAGGGAGATCACCGCGACCACCGGCGCCCAGGTGGTCCACTGAGACAGGAGCGCTGGCTGCCCGGTGCCGGTCTTCATGACCGCCACGGTGCCATCGGCGGGGGCGGGGCGCGCGGGGAGTTGCGCCGATGGTGGAGCGGGGCGGGCGCCGCGACCGACCGGGCTCGCGCCCGGCGGCCGGGGCTGTCGGCGGTCTGCGGGCCGCCGGTGTCTTCGGTGCTGGGCCCAGCGCCTTGGCCCTCCGGCTGAGGCCCACAAACCCGGGCCCCGCCCGGCGGCCCTCTGTTGTACGCGGTCCGCGGCCCGCCGGTGGCTTGTCGCGCAGTTCCGCCCCCTATGCCTTCGGCAATGGGGGGACCCCCAGCGCCTTGGCCCTCCGGGTGAGGTCCACAACGCCGGGTCTCGCCCGGCAGCCTGATGTAGTTCGCCGTCCGCACCACCATCGTGGCTTGTCGCGCAGTTCCCCGCGCCCCTGAACACCCCCACCTGCCCCTTCCTTGCGGAAGCAAGGCGCGCTCCGGGGAAAGCACACTGCGCGAGCAGCCCCCACCGGGCCGCGGGCCGTCGCGTCGAAGGCAGTCGTGCGCATCGGGTCGGGGGGACGCCGGGGGCTGTTTTCGCGGGGTGGCGGGTGACATCTCGTCAACGGCCGTGCCCGGAGAAACTGTTGACAGCGGCGGCGCGCCGGAAGAACGTTTCATCTCGGAACGGCTCGACGAAAGATATTTTCAGCGGTACGCGACGAATCGAGGCGCGGGTGACCAAGGACGCGACGGCGGAGGGCAGCGGCATCGGCCGGAGGAGTGTGGGCCTGGGGGTACTGGCCCTGGGCGGCGCGCTGGCGCTGGGCCCGGTGCCTTTCGCCCGTGCGGCACCCGGGCCCGGCGGGAGCCGCCCGGCCGTCCGGGGCGGTGCCCGGCCCACCCTGCGGCACGGCCGCCCGGACCGGGCCGGACTGCTGGCCGACCAGCTCGATCTGCTGGTCGGCGACGCCGAGTCCTTTCTCCGCCCCTCCCCCACCCGCCCCTGGTACGCGGGGGCCGTCCTGCTCGCGGGGCGCGGCGGTACGGTCGCGCTGCACCGGCCGATCGGGCTGGCCCGCCGGTACGCCGGATACGACGAGCGGACCGATACGGGTATCGAACTCCCGCCGGAGGAGCGGATCCCGATGACCCGGGAGACCGTCTTCGACCTGGCGTCGGTGTCCAAGCTCTTCACCTCGATCCTCGCCGTGCAGCTGGTGGAGCGGGGCGCGCTGGAGCTGGACGCCGAGGTGGCCTCGTACCTCCCCGAGTTCGGCTCGGCGGGCAAGGAGGACATCACCGTACGGCAGCTGCTCACCCACACCTCCGGCTTCCGGCCGTGGATCCCGCTGTACCGGGAGCCGACCCGGGAGGGCAAGCTGCGGATGCTCTGGGCCGAGCGGCCCGCGTCGGCGCCGGGGAGCGCGTACGTATACTCCGACCTCAATCTGATCACCCTCCAGCTGATTCTGGAGCGGCTCACCGGACGTCCGCTGGACGTACTGCTCCACGACGAGATCACCGGGCCGCTCGGGATGGAGCGCACCCGGTTCAACCCGCCGCCGTCGTGGCGGCCGCGGATCGCCGCCACCGAGGACGCCAGACCGCCGTGGTCCGGGCTGGACCGGGGCATGGTGTGGGGCGAGGTCCACGACGAGAACGCGTACTCCTTCGGCGGGGTCGCGGGCCACGCGGGGGTCTTCTCCGACGCCTGGGACCTCGCGGTCCTCGCCCGGACGCTGCTCAACGGCGGCTCCTACGGGACGGCGCGCATCCTGCGCCCCGAGTCGGTGGAGCTGATGTTCACCGACTTCAACACCGCGTTCCCCGGGGACGAGCACGGTCTGGGCTTCGAGCTGAACCAGCACTGGTTCATGGGCGCGATGGCCACACCCGCGACGGCCGGGCACACCGGTTTCACCGGGACGAGCCTGGTCCTGGACCCGACGACGGACTCGTTCCTGGTCGTCCTCGGCAACTCGGTGCATCCCGTGCGCACCTGGCGGTCCGGCAGCGCGCCCCGGGTCGCCGCCGCCGACCGGATGGCCCGCGCGGTACCGGTCCGCCCGGCCCGCGGCCGGACCGCCTGGTTCGCCGGTACGGCCTCCGGCACCACGGCCACCCTGACCCTGCCGGAACTGCCCGCTTTCTCCGGGGTCTCCGGCCCGGCGGGACGGCAGCGGCTGCGCTGTTCGATGTGGTGGGACACCGAACCGGCCGCCGACGCGCTCTTCCTGGAGGCCACCACCGACGGCGGTACGACCTGGTCGCCGGTGCCGTTCCGTACCTCCAGGGCCGGAGCACCGGACCTGGAGCATCCGACCGGGGCGGTCACCGGCTACTCGGGCCGGGTCTGGCACCGGCTGACGGCCGATCTGTCGCCGTGGCGCTCCACCGGGCTGCGGCTGCGCTGGCGGTACACGACCGACCGGCGGTATGTCGGACGCGGGGTGTACGTGGACGGGATCCGGGTCGAGGACGGGCACCGTACGGTCTTCGACGAGACGAGGCCGCGCGACGCGGCACGGATCGAACCGGTGGGCTGGACGGCGTCGGAGGACTGACGGCGGCCGACGGGGCGGACGCCGGGGAGCGGCCGGGCGGAACGGTGCTCGGGAACGGCCGGACGACGCGCGCGCCCGGAGCCGGTCGGACGGTCCCCGTGGCGCGGCGGCCCCGCCCCGCCCTCAGCGGCCGAGGGCCGCCATCGCCGCGTTGTGTCCGGGGATCCCGCTGACGCCACCGCCCCGGACCGCGCCCGCGCCGCAGAGCAGGACGTTGGCGTGCCGGGTCTCGACGCCCCACCGCCCGGTGTCCTCGGCGGCGTACGGGAACGACAGCTCCCGGTGGAAGATGTGCCCGCCCGGCATACCCAGCTCCCGTTCCACGTCGAGGGGTGTCTTCGCCTCCAGGCAGGGGGCGCCGTCGGCGTCGACGGCGAGACAGTCCGCGATCGGCTCGGCCAGGTGGGAGTCCAGTTCGGCGAGGGTACGGGTGAGGAGTTCGGCCCGGGCCCGGTCGTGGTCGGCGGTGAACAGCCGGGCCGGGGTGTGCAGTCCGAACAGGGTGAGGGTGTGCAGTCCGCGGGCGGCCGGGCCGGGGCCGAGGATCGACGGATCGGTCAGCGTGTGGCAGTAGATCTCCGACGGCGGGGCGGTCGGCGGCAGTCCGGCCGCCGCCTCCCGGTAGGCGGCGGCGAGCTGTCCGTACCCCTCGGAGACATGGAACGTCCCGGCGAAGGCGTGCCGGGGGTCGACCGTCGGGTCCTTGAGCCGGGGCAGCGCCCGCAGCACCATGTTCACCTTGAACTGGGCGCCCTCGGGGGCGGGTCCTGGCGGCTCGTCGCCGAACAGCCGGGCCAGTTCCCGGGGCGCGGCGTTCACCAGGACGTGGCGGGCCGCGACGGTGCCGTCGCCGTCGGCCGTGCGGTAGCCGACCTCGGCGGTGGTGCCGTCGGAGGCGATGCCGGTGACCTCGTGCCGGACCGCGATCTCGGCGCCCGCGGTACGGGCCGCGGCGGCAAGGGCGTCGGTGAGTGCGCCCATCCCGCCGACGGGGACGTCCCAGTCGCCGGTGCCGCCGCCGATCACGTGGTAGAGGAAGCAGCGGTTCTGGGCCAGGCCGGGGTCGTGGGCGTCGGCGAACGTGCCGATCAGGGCGTCCGTCAGGACCACGCCCCGGACCAGGTCGTGCCGGAACCGCCGCTCGACGGCGGCCCCGAGCGGCTCCTCGAACAGCTCCCGCCAGGCGGTGTCGTCGTCGATCCGGGCGCGCAGCTCCGCGCGGGTGGGGAGCGGTTCGGTCAGGGTGGGGAAGACCCGGCGGGCGACCCGCCCGGTCAGGTCCTGGAAGGCGCGCCACGCCCGGTACTCGTGGTCGCCGCCGGTGAGCGCGGCGAAGGACTCCCGGGTCCGTCCGGCCCCCACCAGCAGTCCGCCGGCGCCGTGGGGGGTGTAGGAGGAGACGGTCCGTTTCCGTACGGTGAAGGAGAGTCCGAGGTCCCGGACGATGGTGTCGGGGAGCAGGGAGACCAGATACGAGTACCGGGAGAGCCGGACGTCGACGCCGGTGAACGGCCGGGTGGAGACGGCGGCGCCACCGGTGGCGGCGGACCGTTCGAGGACCAGGACGGAGCGGCCCGCGCGGGCCAGATAGGCGGCGGCGACCAGGCCGTTGTGGCCACCGCCGACGATCACGGCGTCATAGCCGGACCGGGAGGGCCGTCCGGGCTGTTCGGGCCGGTCGGGCGGCGGCACGGGCGGTACGGATGGCACGTCCATGAGGCGGACCCTAACCCGCCCGGGCCGCGCGCGGGACCCTCGGCGGACCGGGTTCGGTGCCGGTGCCGGTGTCGCGGAGGGCGTCGAGGAGGAGGAGCAGGGCCGGGTGGCCGCCGGGCGCGCTGCGGACGGCGGCGCGCAACGGCCGTACGGGTTCGGGGCCGCGGATCCGGCGGACGGCGATCCCGGGTTGGCGGGCCCCGAGGCCGAGCGCCGGGGCGATCGCGACCCCGAGCCCGGCGGCGACCAGGCTCTGTACGGTGGCGTGGTCCTCGCCGCCGACGACGATGTCGGGGGCGGCCCCGGCCACGGTGTACGGGTAGGGGCGGCGGGCCGGGTCGGGGCCGGGGGCGGCGGAGACGATCCACGGCTCCAGGGCGAGTTCGGCGAGGTCCACGACCCGGCGGGCGGCGAGCGGATGTCCGGCGGGCAGCAGGGCCCGGTAGGGGTCGTCCAGCAGGTGTTCGAGCCTAACCCCTTCGCATACGCCGCGTACGCCGCCCGCGGGGCCCGGCAGTCCGGGGGCGTCGGCGACGACGGCCAGGTCGACCAGTCCGCGCGCCACGTCGGCGAGGGCGTCGTCGCCGGACGCGATGCCGGGGGCGATGTCGATCCGTACCTCGGGGTGCGCGGCCCGCAGCCGGGCCAGCGCCGGGGCGACCAGGGGGGCGCCGCAGCCCGCCGCGTACCGGACCACCAGCCGTCCGGTGCGTCCGGCCCGGAGGTCGGCGAGGGCGGTCTCGGCCTCGGCGATCTGCCGTCCGATGAGGACGGCGTGTTCGGCCAGCAGCCGTCCGGCGGCGGTGGGCCGGATACCGCGTCCGGCCCGCTCCAGCAGTACGGTCCCGGTCTGCCGTTCCAACGCGGCCACCTGCTGGCTCACGGCGGACGGCGTGTATCCCAGCCGGGCGGCGGCCGCGGTGACGGACCCTCCGGCGACCACAGCGCACAGCACCCGCATACGCCTCACGTCGAGCACGTCCCGAGCTTAGGCCCCCGGGCGCCCGCCCCGCACGATCCCCGGCCGGTGCCGGGGGGTGGCCGCGGCGGGTTCAGGGGTGGCCCGGGGCGCGGGGCGCGGACGGCCGCCGACGGTCGGCCCACGCGAAGCGCGCGAGCCCCGGCACGCGCGGGCGCGGAGGCGCGGGGTGTCGCCGGGGTGCCCCGTCGAGCCCCTCGGGTGCGGAGAGCGGCACCGTCTGTCGGGTACGCGGGCGCCCACGGTGTCCGGTGCGTGCGGTCACGACGGCGGTGGGGGTCCCCAGCGGAGCCAGAGGCGGGTTCCCTCGTACGGGACGTACTCGGGAATCCCGACAACGCCGGGGACCCCCGCCCGTGCCGCCGGGCACAGGGGGCCATGGGCGAAGGACGACAACGCGACGTGGGGGTACCGCCCAGACCACTGGGCCCGGGGGCGCGCGTGCCGGGGCACACGAGCCCGGCAGGGTCCGCAAGAGACGGCCTGGGCCGTGTCATCGAAATGGCGCCGTCCGTGCGAAGGACGGGGCCCGCGGCGTCCGGTGCGTGCGGTCGCAAGGGCAGTGGGGCCCCGGGCGAAGCCAGGGGCGGGTTCCCCCGTACCGGACGTACCCGGGAATCCCGACAACGCCCCAGGGCTCCGCCCGGGGGACCCGAATGCGGGGCCGGGCGTCGCGGGCCGGGCGCGATGTGGACGACACGGGCTAGCCCGACCGGCCGTCCCGGAGGGATGCCGCGCGGCGGTAGAGGGCCATCGCCTCGTCGTGGCGGCCGAGTTGTTCCAGGCAGTGGGCCTCGTCGTTGCGGCTGGCCAGGGCGTCGGGGTGGTCGGCGCCCAGGACTCTGGCGCGGGCCTCGGCCACCGTCGTGTAGGCCGTGAGGGCTTCCTGCCAGTGGCCGAGCCAGCCGAGGGCGACCGCGATCTCCCGGCGGCTGACGAGGGTGTCGGGGTGGTCGGGGCCGAGGACGCGTTCGCGCCGGGCGGTGATGTCGCGGGCCTGGTCGAGGGCTTCCGGCCAGCGGGCCAGCCGGCCCAGGTTGACCCCGATGCCGTGGCGGGCGCGCAGGGTCTCGGGGTCGTCGGGGCCGGAGATCCGGATCCGGTCGGCGACCAGGTCCCGGTAGTGGTCGAGGGCTTCGGAGCCGTGCCCGAGGCGGCCCAGGCCGATGCCGACCTCGTAGCGGGCGGCGAGGGTGTCGGGGTGGTCGGCGCCGAGGGCGCGTTCCCGGGCCGCGACGACCTCGCGGTAGGCGGCCAGCGCCTCGGGCCAGCGGCCGAGCTGACCGAGGGCGTACGCCACCTCGTACCGGGTGACCAGGGTGTCGGGATGATCGGCGCCGAGGACTCTGGCCCGGGCGGCGGCGACCTCGCCCGCCATCCGGAAGGAGTCCTCGACCCGGCCCAGCCGGTTGAGGTTGAAGGCCAGGTTGTGGCGGCAGCGCAGGGTGTCGGGGTGGTCGGCGCCGAGGGTGCGTTCGCGGGCGGCGAGTACGACGGTGTAGCCGTCGTGGGCCTCCAGATGGCGGCCGAGCTGGCCGAGGACGTACGCGGTCTCCTGCCGGGCGGCGAGGGTGTCGGGGTGGTCGGCGCCCAGGGCGCGTTCCCGGCCGTCGGCGACCTGCTGGAAGGCCCGGAGCGCGTCTTCGGCGCGGCCGGTGCGGCTGAGGGTGAAGGCGACCTCGTAGCGGCTGGCGAGGGTGTCGGGGTGGTCGGGGCCCAGGGTGTGCTCGCGTTCGGCGGCGACGGAGCGGTGGACCTCGCCCGCCTCCTCCCAGCGGCCGAGCCTGCCGAGGCTGAGTCCGGCGCTGTGGCGGCTGGCGAGGACGGCCAGCGCCTCCGGGAACGGGGTGGGCCGTTCCCGGCGTACGGGCCGGGGCGCGGCGGCCCGCCGGGCCGCGGTTCCGGTGGTCCATTCGCCGGTGAGTCCGGCGGCCGGGTCGGGCAGCAGGGGGCGCGGCCCGGTGGCCGTGGCCTGGTGGCCGCCGGTCATCCGGCGGCCCCAGACCGGCCAGGCGGGCAGCGGCGCCGGTCCGGCGTCGGGCGTGGTGGCCGGGGTGGGTTCGCCGGTCGGCGGGGTGAGCCGCCGGCCGAGGTCGCGGGCGTGGGCGGGCCGGTCGTCGGGGGATTTGGCGAGCAGGTCGAGTACGGCGCTCTGGAAGTAGTCGGGGATCTGGGGGCGGTGGACCCGCAGCGGCTGGGGGACGGTGTCGCGGTGTCCGACGAGGACGGCCCAGGCGTCCTCGTCGTCGAAGGGCGGGACGCCGGTGGCGATCTCGTAGAGGACGCAGCCCAGGGAGTAGAGGTCGCTGCGGTGGTCGACGGTCCGGCCGCCGCCGATCTGTTCGGGCGACATGTAGTGCGGGGTGCCCATGGCGATCCCGGTTCCGGTGAGCCGGGAGGAGGTGGTGGCGATGTCGCCGAGGCGGGCGATGCCGAAGTCGCAGATCTTCACCGTGCCGTCGGTGAGCCGCATGATGTTCGCGGGTTTCAGATCGCGGTGGACGACGCCCCGGTCGTGGGTGTAGGCGAGGGCTCCGGCGACCTGGACGGCGATGTCGACGACCTCGGCGACGGGCAGCGGATGGTTGGCGTTGTCCTCCAGCAATTGGCTGAGGTTCCGTCCGTCGAGCAGCTCCATCACCAGGAAGAGGACGCCGTCGTCCTCGCCGAAGTCGTGGACGACGGTGACGCCCCGGTGCTGGAGGGCGGCGGCGACCCGGGCCTCCCGGCGGAAGCGTTCGCGCAGGACGCCGGTGACGGCGGTGTCGTGATGGGGCGTCATGGGCTTGAGGCATTTGACGGCGACGTTCCGGCCGAGGGCCTCGTCCTGGGCGCGCCATACCTCGCCCATCCCGCCGCGCCCGATCACATCGAGCAGCCGGTACCGGCCCTGGATCAGCCTGGTCTCCGCCATCGCCTTCGGTCGCCCCCGTCGGTGTGCTCCGTGCTCCCCCTTGCCGGACCAGTATGGCCGGGCGGGCGGGGAGTGGGTACGGGCCGGTCCCCGGGCCGCGTCGCGAGTGCGCGGACCGGTGCCGTACACGCCGGACCGGGGCCGCGTCACCGGACGGAGCGGGTCGCGGGCGCAGGCGGGGCGGGGCGGTGGTAAAGGCCCGGGGGCGGGCCCGTACCACCGCCGTCGGGTCAGGAGCCGTAGCGCAGGGCGATGGTGTCGCCGACGCCGATCACCCGGTCGCGGGCGGCGGCGGTGAAGGCCGAGCCGTCGACGCTCGCCTTCCAGGTGCTGGTGCCGCCGTTGGCGGTGCCGTTGACGGCGGTGACGGTCCCGGTGCCGGTGGCCGGGGTGACGGAGGTGACGCAGCCCGCCGGGGTGGCGGCGCCGGTCGCGGCGTCGAGGACGGCGCCGAGGGTGGTCGTGGTCGCGGTGGGTGTCAGGGCGACGGAGCAGACCTTGGGCGCGCCGGTGCCGTTGTCGACGGTGAGGGCCAGCTTGGTCGCGGTGCCGGGGGTGAAGGCGCTCTGGGCGACCCAGCGGGGCGCGCCGGGGGTCGTCGGGATCGCCGGGGCGCTGGTGAAGCCGCCGCCCGCGACGGCGCGCAGGGCATCGGTGGAGGAGTAGGCGGACGGAGAGCCGTCGGCGGGCTTGTAGCGGAAGCCGCCGGCCGGGTTGAACTGGAGGGAGATCAGGAAGTCGATCGGGGTCTTTCCGGCGGGAGTGAGGAAGTCCCCGGTCTGGGGGTTGATACCGCAGGCGTTGAGTCCGGAGACGGCCCAGCCGTTGGAGCTGGAGTTGATGCCGTACATGGCGTCGAACGCGCCGGACGAGCTGATCAG
Organism: Streptomyces sp. NPDC020875; assembly: GCF_040641415.1. Lineage (NCBI taxonomy): Bacteria > Bacillati > Actinomycetota > Actinomycetes > Kitasatosporales > Streptomycetaceae > Streptomyces > Streptomyces sp. NPDC020875. The sequence continues at coordinate 23,967 of NZ_JBFADP010000030.1, forward strand.
CGAGTTCGCGAGGAAGGTGCGGGCGGCGACGACGTCGGGGTCGGTGTTGGGGACGCCGGAGGTGCAGAGGGCGGCCATCGCGGCGCCGGTCATGTCGATGTCGCCGGGTTCGGCCAGCCGGACGGGGTCGCCCTCGGCCTTCTGGTAGCCCCAGCCGCCGTCGTCGTGCTGGTTGGCCCGGATCCGGGTGACGACGGAGTCGAGGAGGGCCTGGGGGACGCGTCGTACTCCGGTCTGGGTCTGGGCGCCGGCCAGGGCGAGCCCGGCGAAGACGGTGCCGTTGAAGTTGGCGGAGGGGCCGAAGTAGCCGGTTTCGGCGGTCTGCCAGTAGCCGTAGAGGTCGGCGATCAGATTGCGGGAGGCGGAGACCCGGGCCGGGTCGATTCCGGCGGCGTGGGCGTTGAGGATGCCGCGTTCGTAGTCGGTGGCCTTGGGGGTGGCGGAGGGCCAGCCGGGGGTGGCGAGCAGATTGCGGTAGACGGTACGGGCGTTCTTGGTGGTGTCGCCGCCGGGGGCGACGTCGACGGGGGCGGTTCCGGCGGCGGCGAAGGCGCTGAACGCCCACTCGTTGGAGAGTCCGGATCCGGCGTACGAGCCGTCGGCGGCCTGGAGGGTCTTGAGGTAGGCGACGCCGTTGGTCTTCGAGGTGGCGATCTGGGCCGGGGTGGAGGTGGCGGACGCGGTGGGGGCGCCGAGCGCGAGGGCGGCGGCGAGGGCCGTGACGGCGAGGGCGCGGGGCGCGCGGCGCCGGGTGAGGGGTGCGGCGGTCGGGACGCGGGGGGTACGGGACATATGGCCTGCTCCTTGTCGGGGGAACGCCGGCCGGTCCGCTCCGCCTGGGCCGTGGTGGCGCGGGGCGGGGCGGGGGCCGCCGTCCGAACGCGAGGTAACGGCTTCCTGGTGGTACGTCGCCGCATGGGCATTCGGACTCGGTACGGCTGCCGCCGTCCCACACCGTTGCGCGTCAGTCCCGGATTCCCACCGGATTCCCCCATGTGACAGCCCTGGACGGTACCCGAGCCCCAACTGCCGCGCCACCGGGCCCGATAGGGGACCGTTCGGGAGGTAGGGGGTAGTCTTGACGGTCTCTTCGGCCGCGTGTTCCAATCCGGCTGATACATGCTCAGCTCCAGGGGAAGCCGGTGGGAATCCGGCGCTGACCCGCAACCGTGGGCCCGCCGTACGGCGGGCGAGCCGGACTGCCTGGGGCGGGTGCACTTGATGCGAGAAGCGCCGTCGCGGACTACGGCGTGGTCGACCGCCCCGCCGGTGTACGTGCCGTGCCGTGGGGCCGCCCGCCACGTGCCGGGCCCGCCGGACGACCCGAGGGGCCGTGGTGGGGACGTACCGAAGGACAGAGCAGCGCGCCGACCGGTGGTGGCGGACCCGGCGGCGGACGCGCGGTGCCGGGCCGGGGGCGGTCCGGTCGGCCGTACTGCGCGGTGTCTCCGGCTTCGCCGCGTTACTGCTGCTGGGTTCGGGGACCGCCTACGCCGCCGCTCCCCCGGCCGCCGCCGGGGCGCCGGAGGAGTGCACCTCTGCCAGGGGCGCGGTGGTCGCGGTGGACTTCGGCGCCTTCGGCGGATCCGTCGTCCGGGGCTGTGACACCACCCCGACCACGGGATACGAGCTGCTGAAAGCGGGCGGGTTCCGTACCACCGGGACCGGGCACGACGGGGACGCGTTCATCTGCCGGATCGGGCACACCTCCGCGCCGGACGGTAAGGCGTATCCGACGCCGGACCGGGAGAAGTGCGTCGACACCCCGTCCGCCGACGCGTACTGGTCGTACTGGGTGGCCGCGCGCGGCGCCAAGGACTGGCGGTACAGCGATCTCGGCGCGATGGGGCGGAAGCTGAAGCCGGGGGATGTGGACGCCTGGGTCTTCGGCGCCACCGAGATCGGCGGCGCGGGCGGCAAGCCCTCCTTCACGCCCGACCAGGTCCGGGCGGGGCTCGGCGCCGACGAGATCCGCGTCAGGGCGGCCGGTGCCTGGTCCCGAGGGCAGCTGGTGGACGGGGAGCGGGTCGAGATCGCCCCGGACACCCCGAGCCATCTGCTCACCACCGAGGCCGCCTATACGATCGCGGCGACGGTGGGCACGGGCTCCGCCCTGGACCGGGTGACGGCCTATCTGCGCGCCGGGACCACCGCGTACGCCTATCCGCGCGGCGGGGGCGAGGCGCCCGATCCGGAGGCCGCCGCCCGGCTGGCCCTGCTGGCGGAGATCACCGGGAAGGATCCGGCGGACTTCGGCGGCCACGATCTGACCGGTGATCTGCGGGCGGCGGTCTGCCCCGCGCCCGTACCGGGCTCGCCCCGGCCGGGCTGCCGGACGGAGGGCGACTTCCGCCACGCCGGGAGTACCGAGGCGCAGGCGCTGGCGGTGCTCGCCCTGGTCCGGGCGGAGGTCACCCCGCCGGAGGCGGCGGTGGCCCGGCTGACCCGGCTCGAATGCGCCGACGGCGGCCACGGCTCGCTGCTCCATCCGCCGGGCAAGCGGTGCGACGGCGAGCCGCGCGCCACGGCCCTGATCGCCCTCGCCCTGGAGGCGGCGGGCGGCTACGACGGCGCCCTGGCGGAGACGGTCGGCCATCTCCGCGACCAGCAGCGCCCCGACGGGTCGCTGCCCGGCTACACCGGTGGCACCGGCGCCGCCGATGTCACCACCACGGCGCTGGCCGCCCAGGCCCTGCGGGCCGTCGGCGACCGGGCCCGGGCGGACAGGGCGGTCGCCTGGCTGGCCCGGCAGCAGTTCCCGCTGGGCGGGTTCAGCAGCGACGAGATGGCTCTGGACCCTCATCTCTTCCCGACCTCGGCCGCCGCGCTGGCGGGGGCGGACACCGATCTGGGGTCGCTGGTCGCGAAGGTGATCCCGCCGGACCCGGAGGAGCCGGGTCCGGGTGAGCCCGGCGGCCCCGGCGAGCCGGGCGACGGCGACGGGAAGCGCCCCGACCTGAAGAAGGGCGTGGCCTATCTCACCCACTCCGAGCGGCTGCTGAGGGGCCGTTACTACGCGGTCCCCGGCACCCGGCGGGCCGACTTCGGGCTGACCATCGACGGGGCCTTCGCCCTGGCCGCCACGGGCCATGACGACAACAAGCTCCGGGGCGTCGTGGACTTCCTCGACCGGGGCGGCCGGGACGGCGAGAACCGTACCCTCCACGACTGGACCCGGGCGGGCACCGAACGGCCGTCCGGCGGCTCGATCGGCAAGGCGGCCCTGCTCGCCCAGGTGGTGGGCCGGGACCCCCGGAAGTTCGGCGGGCGGGATCTGATCGCCGCCCTCGACGAGGCGGTCTGCCCGGCCGCCGCCGAGACCGACGGCTGTGCCGCGGCGGGCAACTACCGGAACGCGGAGTCGGTCTTCGGCCAGTCGCTGGGCGTCATCGCGCAGGTGCGGGCGGGCGAGCGGGAGGCGGCGGCGAAGCCGGCCGGCTATCTGCTCTCCCTCCAGAAGGACTCGGGTGCCTGGCCGAGCGTGCTCCCGGCGACCGACCCGAACGACCAGGACGTGGACTCCACGGCGATGGCCGCGATGGCCCTCGACCTGGTCGGCGGGGCGGAGGCGGACGCGGCGGTGCAGCGGGCCCTGGCCTGGCTGGCCGGACGCCAGCTCTCCGACGGCGGTTTCCCGGGCGCCGCCGGGAACTCGGTGAACTCGGCCGCCCTGGCGGTGCAGGGGTTGAGCCTGGACGCCCCGGCCCACCGGGCGAAGATCGCGAAGGCCCGGACGTTCCTGGCCGAGCGGCAGAACCCCGACGGCGGCTTCACCATCAACAAGGGCGGCCAGCCGGGCTCGGACGTACGGGCCTCGACGCAGGCGGTCGGCGGTACGACGGGGATCTCCTTCGCGGTGCTGAAGCGGAGCCTGGCCGGAACCTCGCCACAGCCGGACCCGGGCCCCGGCACCGACGGCAAGCCGCCGGTCATCGTCACCCCCGGGGACTCCTCGGGCGGTTCGACAGGCGGCGCCGGGACCTCCGGCGGCCCAGGCGTCCAGGGCGGCGGCGGCCGGCTGGCGTCGACCGGGACGAACGCGCTGACCTTCGCCGGGATCGCCGTGGCGCTGCTGGTCGCGGGCGCGGGCGCGATCGTCGTGGTCCGCCGTCGCGGCGCGGGGCGGCGCCGGTGACGCGGGGACGCCCGGACGGACGGTCGGGGGGCCGTTTCGCCCGGGGCCCCGTACGGGCGGCCGCCGCCCTGGGGCTGATCGCGGCGCTCGGCGCCCCGGTCTCCCCGGCCGCCGCCGACCCCCAGCCCATGGGCCGGTGCACCACCTCGTCGGGCGCGGTGCTCGCGGTCGACTTCAGCCGCTGGGGCGGGCCGGTCTACCGGTCCTGCGGCACGACCCCGACGACCGGATACGAGCTGCTGAACCAGGGCGGCTGGCGGACCGCGGGCACGGGCCACGACGGTCCGGCGTTCATCTGCCGGATCGGCTACAGCGGGCACCGGGACGGGAAGATGTTCCCGCCGCCGGAGCAGGAGGACTGCGTACTGACGCCGCCCGCGTCGGCCTACTGGTCGTACTGGCACGCCGACCCGGGCGAGAACACCTGGGAGTACAGCCAGCTCGGGGCGATGCTCTACGAGCCGAAGCCGGGCAGCGTCGATCTGTGGATCTTCGGCGGGACGGATATCGGCGGGACGAAGGGGCGGCCGAAGGTCACCCCCGACCAGCTGCGGGCCCACAACACCCGGCCGGTGGGCGGCACCGCCGAACGGCCCCGGTCGACGGCGCAGGCACCCCCGCCGCCGCCCGGTACGGACACCGGACCCGCCCCCGTCCGCTCCACCGCCCCCTCGGCACCGGCCGCCCCGAAGCCGCCGGTCACGGCACGGCCGTCGGCCTCCCCCGCGCCGTCGGCGCCCGGATCGCCGGCTCCGTCGCCGTCGGCCGGGTCATCGTCCCCGGCGGCCGTCGCCGCGCCCGGGAACACTCCCCGGGTGGTCGACGCCGCCCCGGCCGAGGAAGCCGACCACGACCCGGGTTCCGTGGTCCCCGTGGTCGCCACCGCCGTTCTGGTGGTGCTGCTGGGTGCCGCCGCCGCGATCACCGTGCGGCGCCGCCGCCGTACGGAGTAGCCGGGTGGCGGAAACCGACACCGACACCGGCAGCGGACCCTCCGCTCCGGACCGGCGCGGCCGGCGGCTGCCCCGGCTGCTGCACCCGGTCGCCTGGTGGATCTGGGCACTGGCGCTGGCCACGGCGGTGAGCCGGACCAACAACCCGCTGCTGCTGCTTCTGGTCCTCGCGGTCCTCGGCTATGTCGTCACCGTACGGCGGACCGAGGCGCCCTGGGCCCGGGGCTTCCACTACTACCTGTATCTGGCGCTGATCGTGATCGCGGTCCGGGTGGTGTTCCGGGCCGTGTTCGGGACCGGGATCACCCCCGACGACCATTTCCTCTTCTCCCTCCCGACGGTGCCGACCCCGGACTGGTACGCGGGGATCCGCATCGGCGGCCCGGTATCGCTGGAGGCGCTGCTGTCGGCGGCGACGGAGGGGCTGCGGCTGGCGTGCATGCTCTGCTGCATCGGCGCGGCCAACACGCTGGCAAACCCGAAGCGGGCGCTGCGGATCCTGCCGGGGGCGCTCTACGAACTCGGGGTCGCCGTCACCGTCTCCATCAGCGTCGCGCCCCAGCTGGTGCAGAGCGTACGGCGGGTGCACCGGGCCCGGCGGCTGCGCGCGGGCCGCGCCAAGGGGCTGCGGGCGCTGCGCGGAATCGTGGTGCCGGTACTGGAGGACGCGCTGGAGCGGTCGCTGCGGCTGGCCGCCGCGATGGACTCGCGGGGCTACGGCCGGGCGGGATCGGCGACCCGGGCGTCGCGCCGGGTGACGGGCGTGCTGATGCTGCTCGGGATGTGCGGACTGTGCGCGGGGGCGTACGGGCTGCTCGACGCGACGGCGCCCCGGCTGCTGGGGCTGCCCGCGATGGCCGTCGGCGCGGTGCTGTGCGTGGCGGGGCTGCGGCTGGGCGGGCGGCGGGTGACGCGTACCGTCTACCGGCCCGACCCGTGGCGGCTGCCGGAGTGGGCGGTCGCGGGGTGCGGGGTGCTCTCGGCCGTACTGCTGTTCAGCGGTGCCGGGTTCGATCCGGCCGAGCTGAATCCGTCGCTGTATCCGCTGGGCTGGCCGTCGCTGCCGCTGGTCCCGGCGGCGGCGGTGCTGCTGGCCGGGGCGGCCGGGTTCCTGGCACCTCCCCCCGCTCCCCCGGCCCCGGCCGCTGAGTCCCCCTCTCCGGCCCGCCGGGCCGGTACCGCCCCGCGCGCCGCCGCGCGCCGTACCGAGGACGCCCTGTGATCACCTTCGAACAGGTCTCCGTCGTCTACGACGACACCGCCGAACCCGTACTGCGCGATGTCGATCTGACCGTGGAGGAGGGTGAGCTGTGCCTGGTCACCGGACATACCGGAGTGGGGAAGTCGACCCTGCTGGGGGCGGTCAACGGGCTGGTGCCGCACTTCACCGGCGGCACCCTCTTCGGCCGGGTCGTGGTCGACGGCCGGGACACGGCCGGTCATCCGCCGCGTGAGCTGGCCGATGTGGTGGGCGTGGTGGGCCAGGATCCGCTGGACGGATTCGTCACGGACACCGTCGAGGAAGAGCTGGCGTACGCCATGGAACAGCTGGCGGTCGAGCCGTCGACGATGCGTAAACGGGTGGAGGAGACCCTCGACCTGCTGGGCCTGGCCGATCTGCGGCACCGCGCGCTGTACGAACTCTCCGGCGGCCAGCAGCAGCGGGTGGCGATCGGCTCCGTACTGACGGCCCATCCCCGGGTCCTGGTCCTGGACGAGCCGACGTCGGCACTGGATCCCACGGCGGCGGAAGAGGTCCTGGCCGCGGTCACCCGGCTCGTCCACGATCTGGGCGTGACGGTCCTGGTGGCGGAGCACCGGCTGGAGCGGGTGGTGCAGTACGCGGACCGGGTCCTGCATCTGCCGGGTGACGGGCGGGTCGTGTCGGGGCCGCCCGCCGAGGTGTTCCGGGGCTCGGACATCGCGCCGCCGGTGGTGGAGCTGGGCCGGGCGGCGGGCTGGACCCCGCTGCCGCTGTCGATCCGCGACGCCCGGCGGGCCGCCGTACCGCTGCGGACCAGGCTCGCGGGTCAGCCGCCGCCCCCGGCGCGGCCCGCTCCCCCGGCGGACGCGGCGACGGTACTGGCCGCGCGGGGTGTGACGGTCTCCTACCGGGGAGTGCCCGCCGTCCGCGAGGTCGCGGTCGAACTACGGGCGGGTGAGGTGACGGCGCTGATGGGCCGGAACGGCTCGGGGAAGTCGTCGCTGCTCTGGGCGCTCCAGGGGTCCGGTCCCCGGCAGGCGGGCAGTGTCCGGGTCGGCCCGGCCGGTCCCGACGGGGGCGGCGATCCGGGGAAGGTGTCGGCGGCCGAGGCGCGGCGGCTGGTGGGGCTCGTACCGCAGACCGCGACGGATCTGCTCTATCTGGAGAGCGTGGCGCAGGAGCTGGCGCAGGCGGACCGGGAGTCGGCGGTCGTCGCGACGGGCCGGCCGCCGGTCCCGGCCCGGCGGATCCTCGACCGGCTGGTGCCGGGGGTGGCGGACACCACGCATCCCCGGGATCTGTCGGAGGGCCAGAAACTGGCCCTGGTCCTGGCGATCCAGCTGACGGCGGCCCCGCCGGTGGTCCTGCTGGACGAGCCGACCCGGGGGCTGGACTACCGGGCGAAGGAGCAGTTGGCGGGGATCGTGGACGGGCTGGCCCGGGAGGGCCGCTCGGTGGTGATCGCCACCCATGACGTGGAGTTCGTGGCCCGGGCGGCGGACCGGGTGGTGGTGATGGCGGAGGGCGATGTGGTCGCGGACGGGCCGACGCCGGAGGTGATCGTGGCGTCGCCGGTGTTCGCGCCGCAGGTCGCGAAGGTGGTCGCGCCGCTGCCGTATCTGACGGTGGGACAGGTGGCGGAGGTCCTGGCCGGGGCGGGTGGGGCGGGGTGAGCGGGGACGCGCGGAAACCGGAGGGGGCCCCGGAGAAGGACCGGACGCCTGGGACCCGGGCTTCGGCCTCCGGGTGGAGTCCCCCGGCTCCCGCCATCAGGATCGGGCCGCGCGCCGGGGTGGTGATCGCCCTGGCCGCGTTCCTCGGTCTGGTCGCCTTCTTCTGGCCGTTCGTGGTGGCGCCGGGGAAGTTCGCCTCGCACTACGCGCCGCCGCTGATCTTCGGCGTCCTGCTGGTCCTGGTGCTCTCCGTGGTGATCTCCGAGATCGCCGAGGGCGGTATCAGCTCCAAGGCGCTGGCGATGCTGGGCGTGCTGTCGGCCGTGAACGCGGCGCTGCGTCCCCTGGGCGCGGGCACGGCGGGCGTGGAGACGGTCTTCTTCGTCCTGGTGCTCGCGGGCCGGGTGTACGGACCGGGCTTCGGCTTCACCCTGGGCTGTACGTCGCTCTTCGCCTCGGCGCTGATCACGGGCGGGGTGGGCCCGTGGATGCCGTACCAGATGTTCGGCTGTGCCTTCGTCGGGATGCTCGCCGGGTTCCTGCCCAGGGCGTCGGGCCGCCGGGAGGTACTGCTGCTCGCGGTCTACGGCTCCTTCTCCGGCTATCTCTTCGGCTTTCTGCTCAATCTCTCCTTCTGGCCGTTCTCGGTCGATCCGGGGAGTTCGATCGCCTATCTGCCGGGGCTGCCGTTCACGGAGCAGTGGCAGCGGTACGTCGCCTTCGACCTGGCGACGTCCCTGGGCTGGGACACGGGCCGCGCGGTCACCAACTTCGTGGCGATCGTGCTGGCGGGCCCGGCCGTGCTGACGGTGCTGCGGAGGGCGGCCCGCCGGGCCCGGTTCCAGGCACCGGTCCGGTTCGAACCGCCGCCCGGACAGCCGGGAACGGGCCCCGCGTCATGACGGGGATCCGTTCGAAGACCCCCGGACCGCGCCCGCCGAACAATGCGGAGCAACCCGCCGCCGGGCCCTGAGCGGCACAAACGCGGCAGGCGGCTGTCCCGGACAGCCGAACATTGTTGCCCGGGGGCGGGGGCGGTGGGCAGGCTGGGACGCGGACCGGCGGCGGGGTCCGGTGACGGCGCCCGGTGCCGTACCGCCGGTGCGCACACGATCCGGACCGAGCCGAGAACCTGTGCTCGGCACCCCGGCGCGGCGGACCGATGCCGTGTGCGGGAGGGGTGCGGAGCGGCGGGATCCGCTCATCGCCGCCCGGGCCCTCGCGGCCGTACCGGCGACGCGACCCGCCTCCCAGCGATACGGGGGACCCGTTGATCGACCTGAAGTTCAGCACCACGGACCTGCCCGAGCGCGAGCGCTTCGACGAGTGGCACGCCCTGACCGACCTGACAGGTATCCCACAGACCCTGAAAAGCTCCGACGACGCCGACTTCCGGGCTTCGGCGCTGGTCCGGGGCCGCGAGGGTCAGGTGGTGGCGCGGGCGTCGCTGCGGTCGAGGCTGCACACCCGGCGTACCCCCCGGCTGATCCGGCATTCGGACCCCGACCGGTATCTGTTCGTCTCCGTGCGCTCCGGCACCTCCGGCGTGGCCCAGTCGGGGCGCGAGACCGTGATCGGGCCGGGCGATCTGATGATCCTCGACTCCTCGCGCCCCTTCCACGCCCTCTACGACGGCGTCCACGACGTGTTCCTCGTCGACAAGTCCCTGGTACCGGCGCCCCCGGCTCAGGTCCACTCGCTGGTGGCCAGAAGGCTCCCGGGGGACACGGGCAGCGGGGCGGTCCTCGCCCGCTGCCTGGACGAGGTCTCCCGGGACGACGGCCCCGGCCGTCCGCCGGAGTTCCACCGGCTGCTCGACATCGCCGTCGACCTGCTGGCCGTACTGATCGCACAGGAGCTGGACGTCCCGCCCCGGCTGCCCGCCGAGAGCCGGGACCGGTCGCTGCTCGCCCGGGCCGACGCCTTCGTCCGGGATAATCTCGGCGACCCGGAGCTGACCCCCCGGACTCTCGCCGCCGCCCACCATGTGTCCCTGCGCCGGCTTCAGCAGGTGCTCGCCGCCGAGGGGACGACCCCGGCGGCGCTGATCCGGACCCGGCGGCTGGAGCGGTGCCGCCGGGCCCTGGCGGATCCCCGGCAGCACGACCGGCCCGTGCACGCGGTCGCGGCGCGCTGGGGGTTCCCGGACCACGCCCATTTCAGCCGGTTGTTCAAATCCACCTACGGCATGTCGCCGAGCGAATACCGGGCCTCCCGCGATCTGACGGTGCGCGGATAGCCGAGGCCGTTGCGCGCACCGGCGACGACGGGCCGACGACCGGCGGGCCATCCGGGCCCGGACCGGCACCGGGACGGTCGGCAGGGCCGGTTTCCTCCCGGCACCGGGCGGCCCCGCCGCGATGTCACGGGCGGGGCCGCTCGCCGGTCAGGTGAAGAGCGTCTGCGCCCAGTCGGCGACGCCGCCGAGCCGGGCCGCCGCCCGATCGACGTCGCCGGTCCGGACGGGTTGGCCGACCTCGTGGTCGTAGCCTTCGAGACCGCCCACCTCCTCCACTATCCGGGCGATCCGGTACGCCTCCGTCATGATCGGCAGTGCTTGCCGCCCCGGGTAGCGGTAGGGGATCTCGATACCCGCCGTGTCGCCCGTGTAGTCCAGTTGCAGATGACCGGCGGGCCCGTCGCGCCAGAGGGTCAGGCTGTACGGGAACTCCTCGGTGGTGACCGGGCCCACCTCCCGCGACACCCGCTCGACGAGCTCGTCCCAGACGGCCCGCAGTTCGCCGGTGAGGTTCATGGGCACGGGGTCGGCGTCCGGGTCGTAGCCGGAGTTGAGCTCCGTCAGGGTCTCGTCGAAGGTACGGCCCGGGGGGACCCGCAGGAACATGATGTCGTAGGTCACCGTCCGCACCCTACGGGCCCGCGGCCGGGGCGGGATTGACGCGGTGGCGAGTCCGGGGGCGAGGATGGCGGGCGAGATCCGTTCCAGGGAAGGGAGCCGCCGGATGGCCGCCGAGGACACCGAATCCGCCGTACTGACCCGGGTGGCGGGCCGCGCCGGGTACATCACCCTGAACCGGCCCGCCGCGCTCAACGCGCTGACCCGGCCGATGGTCCGGGCGGTGGCCGAAGCGCTGGACCGGTTCGAGGCCGATCCGGCGGTGGCGGTGGTGGTCCTCACGGGCGCCGGTGAGCGGGGGCTCTGCGCGGGCGGCGACATCCGGGCCATCCGCGAGGACGCCCTGGCGGGCGGCCGGGAGTCGTTCGCGTTCTGGCGGGACGAGTACCGGCTGAACGCCCGGATCGCCCGGTTCGGCAAACCGTACGCGGCGGTGATGGACGGCATCGTGATGGGCGGCGGGGTCGGGGTCTCGGCCCACGGTTCCGTACGGATCGTCACCGAGCGGTCGAGGGTGGCGATGCCTGAGACGGGGATCGGGTTCGTACCGGATGTCGGCGGTACGTATCTGCTGGCTCGCGCGCCCGGGGAGCTCGGTACGCATCTGGCGCTCACCGGGCTGGCGGTGGGCGCGGCGGACGCGCTGCTGTGCGGGCTCGCCGACCATTTCGTGCCGTCCGCCGCCCTGCCGGGGCTCGTCGCCGGGCTGGCCGGGGGCGAGGTCGCGGAGGTCGTGGGGCGGTACGCCGCCACCGCTCCGGCGGGTGAGCTGGCCGGGCACCGGGAGTGGATCGACTCCTGCTACGCCGCCGATACGGTGGAGGAGATCACCGGCCGGCTGCTGGCCCATGGCGACCCGGCCGCGAAGGAGGCCGCGGAGACCGTCCTCACCCGGTCGCCGACCTCGTTGAAGGTGACGCTGGCGGCGCTGCGGCGGGCCCGGGCCCTGGGCGCCCTGGAGCCGGTGCTGGAGCAGGAGTACCGGGTGTCGTGTGCCGTCTTCACCCGGCCCGACCTGGTGGAGGGGGTAAGGGCCCAGGTGGTGGACAAGGACCGGGCGCCGCGCTGGTCGCCGGGTTCGCTCGCGGAGGTCACGGCGGCGGACGTCGAGCGGTGCTTCGCCGCCGCTCCGGGCGGCGGGCTCGGCCTGGTCTGACCCTCCGGTCGGCGGTCCCGGAGCGGCGGGAAGCTCCTGTAGCTCGTCAGTCGGTGAGGCCGGGCGCGCCCCAGACGGGGAACCAGCGGTTCAGCTCCGGTTCGATCCGCAGATCGTCGGCGAGGAGTGCCCGTACCTCGATCTCCAGGGCGTTGTCGCGGCGCTCCACTCCGCCCGGCAGCGGGGCGAAGGGGTAGAACGTGCCCCGTTTGTAGAGATAGACGAGGGCCAGCGCGCGGTCCCGGCCGGGTTCGGGCTCCGGGTCGTGGAAGGCTGCCAGGGAGCAGAGGAGCTGCGGCCCGAATCCGGCCTCCTCCAGCAGGGTGTTGACCGCGTGCAGGTCGTTGACCAGGGAGACCGTGTCGTCGGCGGGGCGGCGCAGCAGCAGCCACGTATAGCCGTAGGTGTCCTTGCGGTAGCTCGGGGAGCCGGGGTCGGTACCGGTGTCGAGGAGGTCCCGGACATCGTCCTGGACCCGGCGGAACGCGCCGCCCTCGACCCCGGCGAAGCAGACGGAGCCGGTGCCGGTGGGGACCAGTCCGGTGGCGGCGTTCAGGGTGATCGCGGCGCCCGGGAGGCCGAAGAGCCGGTCGAGGTCGGGGGGTACGGCCCGGCTGCGGCCGAGGATGGCGTCGAGGAGTCCCACGAAGGCACCTCCGTCGGATGGTCGGGGTTCACGGGATTCACGGCCGGGCCGGCCGGGCGCTGATCGCGGCCAGCTGCTCCAGCCGCTGCTCCAGCGTCGGGTGCGAGGAGAGCAGCCGGCCCAGGCTCTCCCGGGAGGAGAAGGCGGGGGCGAACCAGAAGGCGTTGTACGGCTCCGCCTTGCGGAGGTCCCGGGTGGGGATCCTGGCCATTTCGCCGGTGACCTTGGTCAGGGCGGAGGCGAGTGCCGAGGGGCGGCCGGTGAGGAGGGCGGCGGCCCGGTCGGCGGAGAGTTCGCGGTAGCGGGAGAGCAGCCGGGTGAGCAGAAAGCTGATCGCGTAGACGGCGGCGCTGACCAGCGGGATCAGCGCCATCACCACGGCGGCGTTGCTGTTGCCCTGGGAGCGGCCGAGGCCGCTGTAGAGCCCGATCCTGGTCATCAGTCCGGCGAGTACGCCCAGGAAGGAGGCGACGGTCATCACGGCCACGTCCCGGTGGGCGACGTGCGACAGCTCGTGGGCGAGTACGCCCTCCAGTTCCTCGGGCTCCAGTCTGCGCATCAGGCCGGTGGTGACACAGACCAGGGCCGTCTTCTCGTTGCGGCCGGTGGCGAAGGCGTTGGGGACGTCGCTGCGGGCGATGGCGACCCGGGGTTTCGGCATATCGGCGAGGGCGCAGATGCGATCGACGGCTCCGTGCAGTACGGGCTGCTCCTCGGGGGTGACCTCACGGGCGCCCATGCCGTACGCGGTGATCCGGTCGCTGAACCAGAACTGGGCGACGAACAGGGCGCCGGAGACCACCAGGATCACCGGCCAGGCGCCGCGCAGCAGGGCCAGCAGGACGCCCACGAAGACCACGTACAACAGTCCGATCAGGAACATCGTGGTCACCATGCGGGTGGTGAGTCCCCGGTCCGGTGCGTAACGGGACCGTGGTGTTCTGGCCATGATCGCCTCCGGGCGGCGCAGTACGGCGTGCCGTCTCTCTTCCTCCGATTGTGCTCCTTCCGGCGGCCCGGCGGCGGGCGGGCGTCAGCTCCGGGGGCCGAGCAGGAGGAGGGCGGTGTCGTCGCCCCGCTGGTGGCCGCCGACCATGCTCATCACCTCGTCGGCGATCTCCTCGAGGGGGGCGTTCCCGGCCCTGGTGAGCCGTTCGGCCAGTTCCGTGATCCCGTCGTCGAGATCGGCGCCGGGGCGTTCGACGAGTCCGTCGGTGTAGAGGACGAGGAGGGATCCGGGGGCGAGCGGTACCTCGGTGACGGGGTACTCCGCGCGGGGGTCGACGCCGAGCAGCGGGCCGCCGGGCACTTCCAGGGCCCGGACCCGGCCGTCGGGCTCCCGCAGCAGCGGCGGGGGGTGTCCGGCCCGGGCGAGCAGGGCCCGGCGGCCGACCGGGTCGAGATGGAGATAGGCGCAGCTGGCCAGGAGCTCGGCGTCGAGGTCGATCAGGAGCCGGTTGGTGCCCGCGAGGACCCGGCCGGGTGTCTGGCCGACGCCGGTGAAGGCCCGGACGGCGGTTCTGACCTGGCCCATCAGCCCGGCGGCCGTGGCGTTGTGGCCCTGGACGTCGCCGATCACGGCGGCGGCGCCGCGCGGGTGCCCGGGGCCGGTGAGGGGAATGAGGTCGTAGAAGTCGCCGCCGATGTCCATGCCGTGGGTGCCGGGCAGATAGCGGGCGGCGGTCGCGAGGCCGTCGAGTACCGGCAGGGAGTGCGGCATCAGCGCCGACTGGAGTCCCTGGGCGAGCCGGTGTTTGACGTCGTAGAGGCGGGCGCGTTCCAGTGCCTGGGCGACGAGTCCGCCGAGGCTGGTGAGGACGGCCCGTTCGTCCTGGGAGAACCGGTGTTCGCGGGCGTAGCCGAGGACGCAGGTGCCGACCGGCCGGCCGGAGGCGATCAGCGGCAGATACGCCCAGGCGGCCATGCCGTCGGGGGTGGCGAACCGGGCCGGGTAGACGCGTTCCAGCTCGGCCCGGGTCTCGAAGAACGACGGTACGCCGGTGGCGAGGATCCGGGCGCTGGGTATCTGCGCGGTCAGCGGGGTGCCGTCCCAGCGGTCGATGACCCCGGGGTCGGGGTAGCCGCGGTGGCCGAGGACGCGTAGCCGGTTGTTCTCGGCCGCGAGCATGACCAGGGCGTCGCTGCCGAGGGTGGGCATGATCTCGTCGGCGACGGTCTCGACGACGTCGTCGACTCCGACGGCCTTGGTGAGGGCGCCGGCGAGGCTGAGGATATGGGAGATGGAGACCAGGTTGCCGTGCGGGGCGGGTGCGGTACCGGTGGCGGTGGCGGAACCGGTCGCGGTGCCGGTACCGGCGGAACCTGCGGTGCCCGTGGGGCTGACGGGGCGCAGTTGGACGCTGATACCGCCGCGGTCCGGGTAGAGCCGGAACATCAGCCACTCCTTGGGGGGCTTGAGCACGGTGAAGGCGGTGGGCTGCTGGCTGAGCATGGCCGCCCGGTAGCGGTCCTCGTAGACCGGGTCGTCGAGCCAGGGCAGGGCGTTCCAGAGCCGTCGTCCGGTGAGCCGGTCGGCGGGGACACCGAGGAGCCGGGCGGTGGCGGGGTTGGCGTAGACGACCCGGCCCTCGACGTCGAGGGCGCAGAGCCCGTCCGGGATCCGGGCGGCCATCCGTACGGCCTCGGCGGCGGTGCTCCGGTCGGCCGGGGCCACGGGGGCGGCCAGCAGGGGTTCGGTCCCGGCGGCGATCACGGCGCCGGCGGCGACGGCGCGGCGCAGTCTGCGGGCGAGCCGTTCCCCGGCGGCGGCGAGTGCGGTGCGTTCCCGGGCGGAGAGGGTGGCGGGGTGGGAGCCGGGCCAGGTGACGTAGACGGCTCCGTAGGTGGTGTCGCCGTCGGCGACGGGGAAGGCGGCCAGACAGTAGGAGTACGGCAGGACGACGGCGATCCGGGGGTAGCGGCGGGCCATCTCCTCCTCGCCTGAGACCCAGACGACGGTCGATTCGCGGACGGCGTCGGCGAGCGGCATCTGCGCGGTGAGCGGGACGCGTTCCCAGGGCGCGGAGAACGACCGGGGCAGTCCGGCCTTGATCGCCATCTCCAGGACCGTGCCGTCGGCGGAGAGCAGATGGACGGCTCCGGAGTGGGCGTGGACGGTCTCCATGAGGTCGGCGAGGGCGCGGGAGAGCAGGGTCTCGACGGCCTCCTCGTTCCCGGGCCCCGTCCCGGACCCGGACCGCGTCTCGTCGCCGTCCCCGGCTCCGTCGTCGTCGGTGGCGGCTCCCGGTGTGCGCGGACCGCCCACGCCCCACCACCTCCTCTGCCGTGCGCCCGCCGACCGCTCCACGGCGCTCGCCGCTCATGACCACCCTGCCCGCAGTCGCGCCGCCGCGCATGGCGAGCCCGGTGGGGTGTGACCGCCGTGGGTGAGCGGCCCGTACCGGGCTGTGGCGGGTCAGGGCCGGGGCGGGGCGGCGGGGGCCGTGATGTCGATCGTCGTACGGGCCGTCCGGCCGGAGACCGTGACGGCGAGGGTGATCCGGCCGGGTCTCAGGGCCGTGAGGCGGCCGGTGGCGGGGTCGAGTACGGCGGCCGGGCGGCCGTGGGCCGGGAGCCGGGAATGGTGACCGGGAGTGCCGACGACGACGCCCGGGGAGACCGTCCAGTCCGTACTCACCGGGTGGGCCGCCGGGACCGGGCGGGTGCCCTGGGTGAGGGTCGCGGTGACCGTCGCCGTCGTTCCGGCCGGAAGGACGGCCGGGGCGGTCAGGGCGAGCCGATCCGTATGGGCTCTGACCTGCACCGTCAGCCAATCGTCGGACAGGTCCCGGCCGGTGTCGGCGCCGGCCGGGACCCGGGCGGCCTCGCGGCCGGCCGCCCCGGCGGTGCCCCGGCGGTCCGGCGCCTCGGTGTCGACGCCGACGAGCGACCAGCCGGTGAAGCCGCCGTCCGCCGCCGGGCCCGCGGGCGCCTTGCCGGAGTTGCCGTTGATCAGATACGGCACGCCGTCGACCCGGTCGGCGTGGAAGACACCGACATGGGCGCCGATCAGGGCCGCGCCCTTGCCGGTGGTCCGGCGGAACTCGGCGAGCCAGCTCTCCAGCAGCGCCGCCTCCTTGCGGTCCACGAGCCGGCTGCCGCGCTGCGGGGTCGGATCGCGGGGCGGTACGTGGGCGATCACCAGGACCGAGCCGACGGCGGGGTCCCCGGCGGCGGTGTCGAGGGCGGCCCGGGTCCGGGCGATCTGGGCGAGGCCGCCGCCGCGCAGCGACAGGGACGAGGTGTCGAGGGTGATCAGCCGGGTGCCCCGGTGGTCGAGGACCCGGCTCGCGGGGCCGAACTCGGCGGTGAAGTGGTCGATCCGGCCGCCCATGACCTCGTGGTTCCCCGGTACGTAGTACCAGGGCACCGAGGTGCCCAGTTCCTCGGTCAGGATCCGGCGGGCGAAGGCGAGGTCGGCGGGTGTCCCCTCGTCGACGAGGTCGCCGTTGATCACCAGAAAGTCGGGGCGTTCGGCGCGGATCTCGCGGAGGGTCCGCCGGGCCTGCCGGACGACGGCGCTGTCGGGGTCGCGGGCCACGAACTGGGCGTCGGACATCACCGCGAACCGCCAATCCCGGCCCGCGACGGCCGCCGCGGTGCCGATCAGCGGGTCGGCCCGGCGCGGTGGCGGCGGCAGATCGACGGAGGGCGGTACGAGGGCCGTCAGCGAGTCGATCGCGATCCGCCCGGTGTACTGGCGGTTCGCGGCGGTCTCGGCGAGATAGAAACGGTGTACGGAGAAGGGGGCGGCGGCGTCGGGCGGTACGGCGAAGGTGATCCGGCGCCATCCGGTCCAGGTGACGTAGGGGCCGCGCAGCAGCAGGTCGGAGCCCGCCGCGTCCTTGAGGTGGAGGGTGGGCCAGGCGCCCTGTCCGTCGCCCTCGATCCAAAGGCCGAGGCTGTGCGGGCGGCCGGGTACGGGGACGGCGCGCGGCGGGACGGCGTAGGCGGCGCGGGTGGCGGTGGAGCGGGTGAAGTCGTAGCGGAGTTCGAGTCCGGTGCCGGAGTGTCCTGCGGGGGTGGGGGCGACGGCGCCCGCGGCGCGGGCGTGGCTGAAGGTCCAGGCGTCCGCGTCGTCGAAGGACGAGGTCTCCCGTTCGGTGAGTCCGACGGTCACGGCGAGTACGGCGGAGGCCCCGGCGGCGGTGGCGGTGATCCGGCCCGCGCCGCCTTCGGCGCCGGGGCGGGCGGCGACGGTGAAGGAGCCCCGGCCGTCGTCGGTGACGGCGAACCGTTCGCGGTCGTAGTCGAGCGTGACGTCGGCGGGTTCCAGGGGCGCCGTGCTGCCGTCGGCGGCCCGGCCGACGAGGCCGAAGGAGCCGGTGGCGGCCGGGTCGGGGAGGGAGACCCGGCGGGTGGTGGGTTCGACCGAGGTGAGCGGGCCTAGCACGGTGAGCGCGATGCCGCCCCGGGCCCGGCCCTGTTCGGCGCGTACGGTCGTGGTGCCGGGGCGGGCCGCGTGGAAGACGCCCCGGGCGTCGGTCCGGCCGACGGCGGGCGCGGTGGAGCGCCAGCGGGGGGCTCCGGCGGCGGGGCCGTAGGTCTCGTCGTAGCCGGTGGCGGTGAGTTTCCGGGTGAGTCCGGGGAAGACCCGGTCGGGTCGTCCGCCGCGGACCGGCGCGGCGGTGGGCGCGTCGGCCGGGTCGGTGCGGGTGGCGACCCGGAAGCCGCGCGGGACGCCGTCGCCCTCGGGCGCGGTGATGACCAGGCCGTTGGGTACGGGGCGTTCGGAACCGTCGGACGGGCTGTTCTCGATCCGGGGCGCGGTGCCGCCGGGTTCGCGGACGGCGAGGGTGGAGGAGCCGCCGCCGTCGAGGTTGAGGGCGTCGTGGGCACCGGCGTCGCGCATCATCCGGCCGAGTTCGGTGAGGGTGACTCCGCCGCTGTCGGCCTGCCGTCCGTCGACGGTGACGATCAGCATGGTGCGGCCGTCCTCGGCGAAGCCGACGGCGGTACGGGGCGCGGGAGCGTTGTTCGGCTTCCCCTCGTGGTCGACGGGCGTCCCGTCGACCACGAGGGGTTCCCGGCCGCCGACGGCGGTGGTGGGGACCGGGACCGACGACGAGCCGGTACCGGCCCGGTGGGTGAGGGTGACGGGGTCGCCGGGGCGGAGGCCGAGCAGCCGCCGGGCGCCGTCCTCCCGGCCGACGAGGGCGGTGGCGCCGTCGGGGACGGGGCCGGTTCCGGTCCGGTCGGCGACGGCGGTGATCCGGCCGTCCCGGACGAGGGCTTCGGCGACCGGGGTAGCGGAGTCCACGGTCAGGGCCCGGTCGGCGCTCCCCCAGGCCGGGGTGTAGGCGCCGATCCCGCCGGGCGGTACGTTCGCCGCGTTGTACGCGGTCAGGGGCGTTTCGCCGGACGGCAGGGCGAGGGTGCCGTGGTAGGAGAGCCGGAGGATCCGGCCGGTGCCGCCGGGGCCGATGCCGACGGCCCGGTCGGCGCCGGGCGCGGGCGAGTGGGTGGGGGCGCCGTCGCGGATGCCCGGCCCGAGGGGGGCGCCGGTCCCGTTGAGGTCGAAGAAGTCGCCGTTGACGGCGGCGACGGTACGCCGGCCGGGCCCGGGGTCGTGGGCGGCGGCGAACCGACTGAGGGTGTCGCGGCCGGTGACGGTCCCGGTGGAGAGATATCCGGCTTCGACGCCCCGGGCGCCGAGGTCGACGGAGAGGGCGTCGACCCGGAGCCATTTGTCGGCTTCCAGCCGGTCGTAGGAGGTGAGGGTGGTCCCGGGGGCGACGGGCCGGGTGGCGCGCGCGGTCTCGATCCCGTCGGCGCCGACCCGTACCGCGCCGGGGGAACCGGCCGCCGGGGCACTGGCCGGTGGCGGCGCGACGGGCCGCAGGGCGTCGGCGGGCCGTACGGGCCGGGGATCGGCGTCGGTATCGGGAGAGGTCCCGGGGCCGGGCGCGGGGCCGTTGACCCGGACCGTCGGCGCCGGGCGGGCTTCGGTACCGACGGCGGCGACGGCGGGGGTCCCCGCCGTCAGGGCCGACAGCGCGGCGACGAGTACGAACGTCCGGCGGGCTCTGCCTCGGTCCACGACGTCTCCCGGATGACGGCGGATGGCGCGCTGCGGGGGCACGGGCACGCCCCGTGACGGCGGCGCGGGGGCGACTGTACCCGCCGGGACCGGCCCGTCGGCAGAGGCACGGACGACGAACGGCGGGCCCGCGTACGGCCCCGGGCGGCACGTCGTCCGCCGACGGCCGGGCCGGGGCCCCTCAGGGGTGGTCTCGGGGGCCGGTCAGGGGTGTGACGGATGCCGTGGGAGCCCGGGGGCCGGAAGACTCGGGCGGTGACGGGGCCGTACCGCACCGCATGTCGCGGTCGGCCGATCGCGTTCGAGACGAGGTGTCCCGTATGGCTCCCCCACCGCCCGGACCGGCCAGGCGCCGGATCCTGCTGCCCGCGGCGCTCGCCCTGGCCGCCTCGACCGGCGCGGCCGGGATCGCCCGGGCCCTGCCCGGGCGGTACGCGCCGCCGCCCCGGGTCCGGGTGACGGACGAGACGTACACCGGCCGGCGGATCGTCGATCTGACGGTCGCGTCGCCCGCGCTCGGCGGCCCCGCCCCGGTCCGGCTGCTGACCCCGGAGGGCTGGCACGCCCGGCGCCCGGCCCACCGCTGGCCGACGCTGTATCTGCTGCCCGGCGGCGACGGCGACCATCTGTCGTGGACCCGGGACTACGGCATCCAGGCGTGGCCGGCCCTGCGGCACACCCTGGTGGTGATGGTCTCGATGCCGCTGTTCGGCTTCTGCAGCGACTGGTGGAACCACGGCGCGGGCGGCCCCCCGGCGGTCGAGACCTTCCATCTGCGGGAGGTGCTGCCCTTGATGGAGCGGGAGTACGGCGCCGGGCCGCGCCGCGCGGTCGCCGGGGAGTCGCAGGGCGGCTTCGGCGCGCTGTCGTACACCGCGCGCCATCCGGGGACGTTCCGGGCGGTGGCGAGCTTCAGCGGTTTCGTCCATCCGCACCGGCATCCGCGCGCGGTCCGGGCCGCGATGGCCCATCTCGGCCTGGACTGGCTGGCGCTCTGGGGCCACCCGGAGCACCAGCGGGCGATCTGGGAGTCGTACGACCCGGCGTATCTGGCCCGGCGGCTGGCGGGTGTGCCGATCCGGCTGTCCTGCGGCGACGGGCGGCTGGGGCCGCTCGATCCCCCGGACACCGGGCCCGACGAGCACATCCCCGGCCTGGAGGACCCCGACCGCCCGTTCCCGCCCGATGTCCTCTCCCCCACCGAGGCCGTGATGCTGGACGAGAACCGGGCCCTCGCGCCGCTGCTGCGGTCCGCGGGCGCCCGGCTGACCACGCACTTCTATGCCGGGACCCATGACCCGGCGTACTGGAACCGGGAACTCCGGGCGTCGTTGCCCCTCCTGCTGACGGCACTGCGCGGCTGACGGAGGCGGCCGGGGGCGGGTGGCCGACGGCGGCGGGCGGCGGCTCGGGTGTACGCGACCCCGCCCGGGACGCCCCGTCAGTCGCGGTGCTCGCGGGCCCGGGCACCCGCGCGGGTACGGCCCGAGGCGACCGGCCGGTCCGGATGGCGGCGCAGATACTCCTCCTCCAGCTCGGCCATCCGGGTGGTGTGCGCGGCGAGCGCCGCCGCCGAGCCGTGGAGCAGGGTGTCGTGGCGGCTGCGGTGGATGGTCTCCAGTTCGCGGATCAGCTCGTGCTCACCGAGCCGGGCGGCGTCGATGCCCCGGTGCTCCTCTTCGGCGTGTGTCATACGGCCGTACTCCTTTCCGTGCGCCGGGTCCCCCGTGCCGGACTCCGTTTCCCGGGTCCCGGTTCCGGAACTCCGGGTTCCCGTCATCCTGTGCGCCGGGCCGGTACGTGTCGATCCCGCGCGCGCCCCGCCGGGGCGGACGCGATCCGCCGGTACGTCCGGCCGGATGAGTACCCCGGCCCGCCCGGGGAGATACCCGGACCGGCCGGGCCGTTCCGTACGCCTCCGGCCGCCGCGGCGACCCCGTGACGGCCGTCCGGCCCGGGCCGCTCACGCGGTGTACGGGACGGGATCCGACCCGGCGGGCCGTAGTTCCCCGGGTACGGCACCGGACCCGGTATCCGTTCCCGCCACCATCGCGCCCGCTGCCGGGCGTCCGCGCAACCCGGCGTGACACCGGGTACGGGCCCGGCCACTCCCGGCGCACGCGAGTCGCGGTCCGCCCGGCGGGAGGGGAGGATGAGGGGGTGACCGGGGACCCCGGTCACCCGTACCGCCCTGCCCGCGGTCCCGCCCGGTGGTCGGCGCGCCGCGCCGTACCGCTCACGTACCGGCGTCGCCCCCGTGAACCGCCGACGCCCCCGCGAGGACCCGCGGACCCGTTCCGGCGGACGCCGACCGGCCGCGGGACGCGCGGCGGGGCCGCGCCCGCGCAGGGCACCGGCCCGGCGATGTCAGGACACGAGTGTCATGGGCAACACCGAGAACACCGCACGACCGGCGGGCGCGCCGGGAACGACCTCCGGTGACCGGATGATCGGCGCGCCGTGCTGGGTGAGTCTGATGGCCCGGGATCTGGACGCCTCCCACGCGTTCTACGGTGCCGTGCTGGGCTGGGAGTTCCGGGTCGGGCAACTGGGGGACGAGTTCAGCGTCGCCGTGCACGACGGCGGGCCGGTCGCCGGGATCGGGGCGCTGGCGCCCCGGCTAAAAGTGGCCGTGGCGTGGACGCCGTACTTCGCCACCCCCGATGTGGATGTGGCGGCGGCCAGGATCCGGGAGCGCAGCGGCACGGTCGCGGTGGGGCCGCTCTCCTTCTCGCTGGGGCGGGGCGCCCTCGCCGCCGACCGGGACGGGGCGGTGTTCGGGATCTGGGAGGGCGCGCTGCTGCCGGACTGGCAGTCCGGGCGGAAGGACGCGCCCGCGTGGCTGCTGCTGCGGACCCGTAACGCCTTCGATTCGGCGATCTTCTACGGCCAGGTGCTGGACTGGGCGTCCGACCGGCCCGGCTGCTGCGATGTGGGATACGAGAACGACGAGGTCGTCCTGATCAACCAGGGGCACGTCCTGGCCCGGCTGAGGTCCGGGGCGTCCGGCGCGGCGCCCGATCCGCTGCGCAGGCCGCGCTGGGAGGTCCACTTCCAGGTGGAGGACGTGCCGGGGACGACCCGGGCGGTACGGCGGCACGGCGGCACGGTCGTGGAGCGGGGCACGACGCCCGACGGCGCGGAGGAGGCGGTGATCCGCGACCCGGACGGCGCGCTGTTCACGGTCACTGGCCGGGTCTGACCTCTGGCGGTACGGCTCCGGCGCGGCCTCCGGCGGCACGGCTCAGGCCGGGACGGGACGCCTCGTCCGCCGCCCGGGTTCCGGGGAGCCGCCGGGGCCGCGCGCCGCCGTCGGCGGTCAGCCGGTCCGGTGGCGCGCCCGGTGCCGGGCCCGGCGGCGGGCCGCCAGCCAGCGTCGGGCGGCCTCGGGCGCGGGCAGCTTCCCGTACTCCTCGCGGGCGGTGCGGTCCAGCTCCTCCATCAGCCGCCCGGACCGGTGATCGGGGTCGAGTTCGGCCAGGATGCGGTCGATCTCCGTGAGCAGCGCCCCGTGGAGCTG
The DNA here is from genome assembly GCF_040641415.1 of Streptomyces sp. NPDC020875. Classification (NCBI taxonomy): domain Bacteria; kingdom Bacillati; phylum Actinomycetota; class Actinomycetes; order Kitasatosporales; family Streptomycetaceae; genus Streptomyces; species Streptomyces sp. NPDC020875. Next base: position 47,150 of record NZ_JBFADP010000030.1, read on the forward strand.
CCAGTGCCGGGGGCGGTTCACCACCCCGTCGAACATCAGGGCCGCGGCCCGTTCCCGGGCCTCGGCCGCGGCTTCGAGTCCGGTGGTGAGCCGGGCCTCGGCCGCCTCGGCGTTGGCGCTCACCTGCGCGGTCACCAGGTCGGCGAAGCCGACGAGCGCGTCGGCGACCTCGGTGAGCAGTTCCTCCAGGGCCCGGCCGGTCCTGGGCGGGAAGAGCGGCTCGTCGCCGCGTTCCTTGGCCAGGTCGGTCATGGTCCTGGCCAGTACCCGCAGTACGACGGCGCAGATCTCCAGGGTGTCGAGGCCGGTTCTGAGTACGACCCGGTTGAGCATCCCCTCCCGGACCCGCGGATTGAATTTGAGGCTGTCCTCGGCCTGCCGGAGCGCCGTGTCGACCTCGGCGATGTCGTTGTCGAGCCGACGGGCCTCGTCCAGCCGGGCCGCCGCGGTCGCCACGGCGGTGGGGGTGGTCAGTTCGGCGCCGATGGCGAGCAGCAGCCGCCGCATCCGGCGCGCCAGGTCGCCGATGGACTCCCCCGCCGTGCTCACCCAGACCGGCGGGACGAAGACGACGTTGAAGAGGAGTCCCACGGTCGCGCCGATCAGGGTCTCCAGGACCCGGTCCCAGGCGGTGTCGGCCACCCGGGTGACACCGAGGACCAGCATGGCGCTGATGGCGACCTCGGGGACGAACTCGCTCACCCGGACCAGGTGTCCGACGATCAGGGACGCCAGGATGATCAGGGCCAGGCTCCACCAGCTCAGTCCGACGAGGAGGCTGAATCCGCTGGCGATCAGCACTCCGGCGATGACGGCGTTCACCCGCCGGATTCCGGTGGTGAGGGTGGAGAAGAGGGTGACCTGGACGACCAGCAGGGCGGTCAGGGGCGCGGTGAGGGGCGCGGATTCACCGCTGAGCCAGAGCGCGACGGCATACGCGATGGTGGCGGCGGCGGTGGAGCGTACCGCCTGGACGACGACGGGATCGCGGGAGAGCGCGCGGACCCCGGCCGTGAGGGCCGCCACCGTCCGCCGGGCCGATCGGCGGGCCGGTCGGCGCGGCTCAGTCACTGCCGGGGCGGGCGGGGCGGAGGCGACGCATGCATCTGGATTTCCCGCCGACTCGCCCGATCGCACGGTTCTTCCAGTACTTTTCAGAACTTTCTCTCATATTTCATAGGAAGCTACGAAAGACTCGGCGCGCCGCTCCGGGCGCGCCGGGGCAGAGTGGGACTCGCCGGACCACCGGCGGACCGGCCGCCCCGGGCGGGCGGTACGGCGACGAGGAGCCGCGGATGGACCCCGTAGAAGCGCTGGAGCGGGTGGCGTTCCTGCTGGAGCGCGCCCGCGCGGAGACCTATCGGGTCCGGGCGTTCCGTACCGCCGCGGCCGTGGTCGCCGGGATGTCCCCGGACGATCTGGCGGTACGGACCCGGTCCCGGCGGGCGCTGGAGGGGGTCAAGGGCATCGGCCCCAAGAGCGCGGCGGTGGTGCTGGAGGCGCTGGCCGGTGAGGTGCCCGATTATCTGGCGCGGCTGGAGCGGGAGGCGGCGGCCGAGCCGCTCGCTGCGGGCGGCGAGGACCTGCGGGCGGCGCTGCGCGGCGACTGCCATCTGCATTCGGACTGGTCCGACGGCGGCAGCCCGATCGAGGAGATGGGCCGGACCGCGATCGCGCTCGGCCACGAGTGGGCCGTACTGACCGACCACTCCCCCCGGCTGACGGTGGCCCGGGGGCTGACGGCCGAGCGGCTGCGGGAGCAGCTGGCGGTGGTGGCCGCGCTGAACGAGCGGTGGGCGCCGTTCCGGCTGCTGACGGGGATCGAGTGCGACATCCTCCCCGACGGCTCGCTCGACCAGAAGCCCGGTCTGCTGGCCGAACTGGACCTGGTGGTCGCCTCGGTCCATTCGGAGCTGCGGATGGACCGGGTTCCGATGACCCGGCGGATGGTGCGGGCGGTGGAGAACCCGCTGGTCGATGTGTTGGGCCACTGCACGGGCCGGCTGCTGATCGGCCGTGAGCACATGCGGGGCGGCCGCCGGGCCACCAGCGGTACCCGGCCCGAGTCGGTGTTCGACGCGGCCGAGGTCTTCGCGGCGTGCGCGGCGTCCGGTACGGCCGTGGAGATCAACAGCCGCCCCGAACGGCTCGACCCCCCGATGCGGCTGCTGGCCCAAGCGGTGGCGGCGGGGACGTACTTCGCGATCGACACGGACGCCCATGCCCCCGGTCAGCTCGACTGGCAGATCATCGGCTGCGACCGCGCGGAACGCGCGGACGTCCCGGCGGACCGGGTGATCAACACCTGGGACGCGGACCGGCTGCTGGAGTGGACCCGGTCCTAGGACCGGGTCGGGCCGGATCCGGCCGTGACTCGGGCGCGGCTACGTCCCCGGTCCTGGTTCCGGGAGGCGACCCGGGTGGTCCGTAAGCCCGTTACCGGCGGCCGGGGGCGGGGGCCACCATTCCGGGAAGGACCTACCGGAAGGAGCGTGTGATGTCGTATCCGCACCACCTGGAGTACCCGGAGCCCCGCTATCACGGCGACCGGGGCGAGGTGAACGCGGTGTTCCGGCCGGCCGACACCCCGCCGGAGGTGTCGTCGCCGGGCGGCGCCACCCACTATCTCGCCACCTCCGAGTCGACCGGCGGCGAGTACGGTCTGTACAAGGCCGTGCTGGGTCCCCGTTCGGCCGGGGCGGCGCCCCACTTCCACGCGACGATCTCGGAGTCGTTCTACATCCTCTCCGGGCAACTGGAGCTGTACGACGGCGACACCTGGATCACGGGCCGTACGGGCGACTTCCTGTATGTACCGGTCGGAGGTCTGCACGCGTTCCGGAACGTCACCGACGAGCCCATGTCGATGCTGATGCTCTTCTCCCCGGGCGCGCCGCGCGAGGAGTACTTCGAGCGGGTCGCCGAGGTGTCGCGGCGCGGTGGTGAGGAGCTGCGGCGGTTCCGGATCCGGCACGACAGCTACTTCGTATCGGACTTCGATCCCGGCTCCGACCCCGGGCCCGAACCCGGCCCCGGGGCGGGGGGCTGACGGGCCGGTCCGTCAGGTCGCGTCGTCCTCGTAGGTGAACTCGTCGGCGGGGCCGGTGGGCGAGGTGGCCACGCCGACCGTCACGGTGACGTCCACCGTCCTGGGCTGTTCCTCCGCCGCCGGCCTGTCGCCGTTCGGGCCGGAGGGTGCGGCGGGGATGCGGTGGGGGACGATCACGTTGATCCGGTTCGGACTCTCGACGTGGACGTGGCGCCGTTCGACGGTGACCTTCTTGAAGCGTACGGTCGCGCCGTCGGCGAAGCCCGAGCCCTTGATGACGACCGGGTCGCCCGCCCGGCCCTGGTCGGGGTCGACCGAGGTGACGACGACCGGCGCGGGCCCGCCGTAGGCGAACTGGCCGAGGGGGACGGCGGGTGAGGTGCCCACGGACGTGGTGACCCGGACGTCGACGAGGCCGAGCCCGGCGGGCGCGCAGGCGTCGATCGTCGTACCGGAGGCGTCGACGGTGAGGTCCGTACAGGGGATCGTGCCGAAGTCGAGCACGCTGTCCGGGCCGAATCCGGTGCCGGTGACGGTGACCGGTGTGCCGGTGCCGCCGGAGGACGGCCGAACGGAGGTCACCACGGGCCCGTCGGTGATGAGGGGCGCGTTCAGCAGGGCCAGATAGGTGTTGTTCGCGTGCTGGTATCCGGCCTGGCCGAGGAAGTCCGCGGTGGTGTGGCGGAGGAGGTTCGGGTCGTGGACCGGGTAGTACTGGTTGAGGACCGGGGAGGCGGCGGGCTGGACGTAGACCCCGCCCTTGCGGAGGGAGTCGATCTCCTTGAGGAGGAGGCGGACCTCGGCGGTGGCGGCCGGACCCGGCGGATCGGGGTACCAGGCCCCGGCGGCGGTCAGATCGCTCCACGCCTGCGGTACGAGGTCCCAGGCGTTGAAGTAGCGGCCGTAGGTGCTCCAGTTCAGGCCGTCGACATGGTCGGCGAAGTCCTGCGGGCCCGCGGTCGGGGCGGCGAAGGTGACCAGGGCGAACCGGGGCGCCGCCGGTGACCAGTCCCGGGCCTGGAGACAGCTCGCCAGGGTCGTGGCGACACAGCCGCCGAGGCTGTGACCGGTCACCGTGACCGTCGGCGGGGGCGAGGCGGGCGCGGCCAGGAGCAGTGCGGCCAGCGCCTCGATGAGGGTCGCGCCCGAGGGGACGGGGAGTCCGGGCGCGCCCGGATCGTCCGGGACGGCCGGTGTGCCGGTGAAGCCGGGCGCGTTGACGATCCGGGTGAACGCGGCCATCGCTCCGGCGGAGACGGCCACGGGCGGCTCGGCCCCGGCGGGGGTGAACGGCACCAGGGTGCCGACGTCGAGGTCCTCCATCGTGTCGACCGGGTCGTCGACCGTGCCCCGGACGACGACGGCGAACTGGTTCGACCCGTCGTAGCTGCGGGCGATGTACGCCATATTCGTGTTCCCGGGGCTGACTCCCAGCCACGCCATCCGCCACACCCCGTCGCTGGTGGCGAGCCCGGGATCGTGCAGTCGGGTCCAGATGCCGTCGGCCATCCGCTCGGACTGTGCCTCCAGGCTCTCCCCGGACGGGCGCGGGACGGCCGCGGTGGCGGCGATCGCGGAGAGGGTCATCATGACCCGGGCGATCGGATCGTCCGGATCCCGGGCCGGCTCGGGCGGTGGTGTCCTGACCATGGCTGCTCCGTATGTTCGCCGGACGGCCCGGCGCCCCGGCCCGGGTACACCGCCCCGGGGTGCGCCGGTTCGGCCGGGCGCTCGTGATCGGGGCGGGTCGGCTGTCGCGCCGATGCTAGGCGAACGGCTCGTACGGCCCCGGGTGGTGGCGGCCCGGCGGCGCCGGGGCCGGTGGGGATTTCAGGCGCATGGCCCACTCGCCGCACCGCCGCGCGAACCGGACGGGCGCCTTCGGGCCGGTCACGGCGCCGGTTGAGCACCGTGCACGACCCCGCCCGGGGAGTTGAGCACCGTGCCCGGTGGTCCGGGACGGACCGGGCCTCCTAGCATCGCTGAACAGCCGGGCCGTCAGGGGAATCCCGGCCGGACCATCAGTTCGGTCCGCCGCAGTCGGGCGGCCGGAATCATGAACGAACCGGGAATCACCGTGCAGAAGACCGTGACCGCCCTCGACGTCGAGCGAGAAGGGTCCCACCGCCGACGGCGAGGTGGGGTACGACCTGGACGCCGACGGTGCGGGTGACTAGACCCGGGCGCTCCGACGGTCCGGACCGACGGGCCGGGGTCCGGCGCCGCTCCCCGGGGCGGCCGTGCGGTCCTCGGCCGTACCCTCCCCGGTCGTGAGCGCTTCGGCCGCGAGGGCGTGGACGAGGTCGTAGACGCCGGAGTGGGTGCCCAGCAGATCGCGGTGGAGCAGTCTTCCGGCGGTACGCAGCCGGTCGCCGACCGTGTTGCGGCCGACGCCGAGGCCGCGGGCGGCCCGCCGGGCGTCCGTGTTGGCGTCGATCCAGGCGGCGAGGGTGCCCCGGAGGTCCCGGGGCCCGTCCGGGAGCGGGGCGAGGAAGCTCCGGGCCCAGGTCACGGCGGGCGGGGTACGCAACAGCTCGTCCAGGACAGGGGCGGGGCGCGGCACGGGGGTGCGCGCCCCGCCCCCCGGTGTGGGGTCCGGGCCGGTGGCTTCCGTGCCCGGGCCCGGTCCGGGCACGGAGAGGGCGAGGGCGAGAGCCGCCCGGGTGCGGACGTCGCCCAGGTCGGCGCCGAGTGCCTGTCCGGCGCGTTCGAGATGCGCGGCGACACTGTTGCGGCTGACGCCCAGCAGCCGTGCGACGCCGGACCGGGGGAAGGCCAGGGAGAGCCGGGTGATCTCCCGGGTCAGGTTCGGGACCGTGTCCAGGGGTCGCAGAACGTTCCGGGCCCAGGCCGCGGCCGGAGCCTCGGGCAGTACGCGCCCCAGCGGCAGTCCGCCGCTGGAGACCGCGATCCGGCCGGGGACGCTCCGGGCGAGCGCGAGGGTGTGCCGGGCCTGTTCGTAGGCGTCGGCGGTCTCGTCGAGGGGCCGGGGGTCGCTGACGCCCAGCGCGTAGTGGCCGTTCTCCCCGACCAGGCGGCGCAGAGCGGCCCCGGGGCCTTCGGGGTGTTCGTGGGTGCCCTCGGCGATGACGCAGATCAAGTGGTTCTCGTAGACCGGGCAGCGCACCATCAGGGCCGGGCCGTGGTAGCCCGAGGCGTCCTGGAGGTCGCGGGCGATCCGGTCCCGGTCCTCCGGAGGGCAGCGCAGGAGTTGGACCCGCAGCCGGTCGGCGGCCAGCAGCCGGGGGACGGCTCCCGCGGTCATCCGGCGGGCGAGGGGCGGGTCCCCGGCCATCAGCGCCATGAAGACCGCCAGCCGTACCTGCCCCGCTTTGCGGTGGTACGCATGGGTGATCGCGTCGGCCCGCCCGGCCCGGCGGAGCAGCATCAGCAGGCCGCCGGTGTGGGAGACGAGGAGGGCCGCCTCCCGGTCCAGGGCGTCCGGGGCGGCCACCACCAGTACGGGGCGCGGAGCCCGGTCGCCGATGGCCTCCAGGCGGAGCCGTACGGTGTCCGGGCCGACGGCCGCTTCGGTGGCCGCGGTGTCCAGGGCTCCGTCGGAGAGCCGTCCGAGCAGGGGCTTCAGCGGAGGAATCAGTTGCCGGGGGAACGCGTCCGTCGCGATCTCGGCCGTACCGGTCCGGTCCACCAGGGCCGCGTCGGCGCCGAGTCGGGCGCCCAGCCAAGCCACGAGTTCGTCCGGACCGGGGTCCGGTTCGCCGGATCCGTGGTGCCGGACCCGGCGCAGAAGTTCGTGGAGCCGTCCCGTTCCGCCGGTTTCCCCGGCGTCCCGCGCAGCCATGCGGATGCCCCCTTGCCCTGTCTGTGTGCGGACCGTGTTCCCGCCGCCGCGTTCCGGCCCTCGGCGGTGTCCGGTCGCACCCGGGGCGCCGGGGACCCGTGTCCGCGCACGGGGCCGTAGGAACCGGGTACGGAAAAGTCCCGAACAGACCAGCGAATCACGTTCGGTCGGCGGGCGCCACCATTGCATATAACCGGAATTGATTCCACCGGTTACCCGGGCCACCCACCCGGCTCCGGGCCCCGGAGCGGGGCCCGGAGCCGTGAACCGGACGCCGTGCCGGGGCGGTTGACGGGACGAGCGGTAGTACCCCGGCCTCCCGGAGGCTCCGCTTTCAGGAGCGTTCAGGAGCATTCAGGAGGAGGTCCCGGCGGCCGACCGGCGCAGCCCCCGGAGGTGCCGGGCCTCCCGGTCGAGGGCCCAGGCGTCGGCGACCGGACCCAGATGGCGGAGCTTGTCCGGGTTGGCGACGACGTACAGCTCCCGGATCCGCCCGCCGAACCCGTCGAGCGCGAGGGTCTGGAGCACACCGCCGTCGCGGTCGCGGAGGATCGCGCCGGGCAGCCCGTTGATCTCGTGCCGTTCCCGGGTGACGGCGAGCCCGGCGAGCAGCGGATAGACCGCGGCGAGCAGCCGGGCCAGCCGGTCGGGACCGGTGACGGGCCGGGCCAGCCGGGGCGTGTTGCCGCCGTGGTCGCCCACCATCCGGATATCGGCGGCCAGTACCCGCCGGAGGCCGTCCACATCTCCGTGGGCCAGCGCCTCGAAGAACCGGTCGGCCAGCTCGCGCCGCTCGTGCCGCCCGGCCTCGTAGCGGGGTTCCCCGTCGCGTATCCGGCGCCGGGCCCGCACCAGCAGCTGGCGGCAGGCCGCTTCGGAGCGGCCGACCGCCGGGGCGATCTCGTCGAAGCCGAAGCCGAAGACCTCCCGCAGGACGAGGACCGACCGCTCCCGGGGGCCGAGCCGCTCCAGCAGCAGCAGCGCCGCCGTGGAGACGGAATCGGCGAGTTCGGCGGCGCGGGCCGGGTCCTGGTAGGGGTCGCCGAGCAGCGGCTCGGGGAGCCAGGGGCCGGGATACGCCTCGCGGCGCACCCGGGCGGAGCGCAGCACGTCGATCGCGATCCGGGTCACGGTCGTGGAGAGGAACGCCTTGACGGAGTCGGGGCGGGTCGCCGAGGCGTCGTAGCGCAGCCAGGTCTCCTGGACGGCGTCCTCGGCCTCGCCCGCACTGCCCAGGATCCGGTACGCGATCGAGAACAGCAGCGGTCGCAGCTCCTCGAACTCCTCCACGACGCCCATCCCCCCACCTCTTTCCCTCGTCCTCTTGCCCTGTTCCCTTGTTCGCCCGCTCGCCCGCCGGGGCGCGGTGCCCGGTCAGTGGAACCGGCCGGGCTGGTAGTCCCCGGCGGGCTGCCGGGCGATGATGTTCAGCCGGTTGGCCGCGTTCATGAAGGAGATCAGCAGTACGAGGGCGACGAGCTGCTCCTCGTCGTAGTGTTCGGCGGCCCGCGTCCAGGCCGCGTCGTCGACTCCGGTGGCCGCGTCCCCGACCCGGGTGCCCTGCTCCGCCAGTTCCAGGGCGGCGCGCTCGGCGTCGGTGAACACCGTGGCCTCGCGCCAGGCGGCGACCAGATGGAGCCGTACCGGGGTCTCACCGGCCGCCGCGGCCTCCTTGGTGTGCATGTCGATACAGGCGGCGCAGCCGTTGATCTGACTCACCCGCAGTGCCACCAGCTCCTGGGTGGCCGGGGGTACCGGGGTGTCCTTGAGTCCGCGGCCGAGTGCCATGAGATGGGGCAGGGCCATCTCGGCGGTGGGGCCGGTGAAGTAGTTCAGCCGGGCGGTCATCGCGCTCCTCCGTGCTCGTCGGTCGGGTTACCCCTGGGACGAGACGGCCGGAGCCTCTGTGACACGCGTGGGTGTGACGCTCGTCTCTCGCCTGCCGCCCGACGGCGGCTCAGCGCGTGGAGACCAGGACGCCGACCTTGTCGATCCGGTGCTCCGGATTGCCGAGCGCGTCGCGCCAGTGGTTGCCCGCGGCGTCGTCCTCCGGGGTGGCGCAGGTGGAGAGGGTGATCATCGCCCGGGTGGGCCGTTCACCGGGCCGCCCGGGTACGGCGGCCCGCTGGGCGGCCAGTGAGTCGGCGGAGCGGAAGGACGTCGACCGGGTGGCGGTGATCTCGTAGCGGTACTCCCGGCCCGCGTGGGCCACCCGGACCTCGTCGCCCTTCTTCAGCGCCGGCAGGTCGTGGAGGGGGCCGCCCGCCGACAGCCGGTGGGCGGTCACCAGATAGTTGCCCACCTCCCCGGGACCGGCTCCGCCGCGCTCGCCGTAGGGGCTGGCGGCGTCGCCCCGGTCCTGGATCCGGGTACCCGCCGCGTCGTCGGTGGTGCCTTCGTACGGGACGACCCGCAGACCGGCCACGCCGATCGCCGGGGCGGTCAGTACGGCGGCCTCGGTACGCGCCGGGTCGGGGGCGGTGGCGGCCCGGGCGCCCGTCGCGGGTACGGCGGTGAGCAGACAGACGGCCGCCGCCGCGGTGACGGCCGCGCGGGACACCGTACGGGCTGCCGCGACTGGTCCGAGGTGCATGGCGGTTCCCGATCGTCGGCCGGGGCGCGGGGGCTCCCGGCGGGCACGGGGGCGGTCCGCGCCGGGGTCCGGCGCCGGGCCGTCCGTTCGTTCGTTCGTCCGTTCGAGAATACGGCGGTACGCGCCTTTCCTCACCCGGACGGCCGGGCGGGAAGGGCGCGTACGGCGCCGGTACGGCGGGGGCTCAGGCGTGCGGAACGATCGCGACGGGCACCGCCGCGTGGTGCAGTACGGCATGCGCGACGGAGCCGATCCGGCCGCCGAACGGGGCCCGCCGCAGCCTGCGGCCCACCACCAGGAGCTGGGCGCCCCGGGCCGCCTCGACCAGGACGTCGGAGGTCTTGCCGACGGTGGGGGCCTCCTCGACGGTGACGGCCGGGAACTCGGCCCGCCGGTCCGCCAGCGCCTCGGTGAGCGCCGCCGCCTCCTGCTTGCCCAGCTCGGCGTCGAGTTCCGGGTCCGGCGGCAGCCCGTAGGCGAAGTAGGGCGGCAGGGACCAGACATGGACGACCCGCAGGGTCGCGCCCCGGCGGGCGGCGGCCTCGAAGCCGTACCGGATCAGCACGTCGTCGGGTTCGTGGGCGTCGATACCGAGCACGACCGGTCCGGCCGGGCCGCCGTCGCCGGTCCCCGCGGCCTTCTCGCCCGCCGCCTCCGCGTCGGTGTCCTCCGGGGCGCGGACGAAGACGACCGGGCTCTTGGTGTCGGCGAGGACGGCCTGTCCGACGGAGCCGACGAGGAAGCCGCCGAAGCCGCTCAGCCCCCGGGAGCCGAGGACGAGCAGCGCCGACTCCTCGGCGAGCCGGGCCAGCACCTCACCGGGTTCGCCGGTGAGCTGGTCGGCGGTGACGTCGAGTTCGGGGTGGCGCTCGCGGATACCGGCCGCCGCCTCCACGGGGACCCGGCCCGACCAGTGCTGACGGCTCTCCTCGCCGAGGAAGGCGGCCCGCGCGGCCAGGGGGACGGGTTCCCAGACGCTGACCAGTTTCAGCGGCAGTTCGCGCAGCGCCGCCTCACGCGCCGCCCACTCGGCGGCGGCCAGGCTCTCCGGGGATCCGTCGAGACCGACGGTGACGGCGCCTGTGCTGGTGCTGGTCATGGATGCACACCTCCTGGTACGGACGGGATCGACGGTGATCCCCCTGCCCAGCATGGTCGGCGGCATGCGGGCGTGCGAGGGCCGCAGGTCCCCCTCCGGACGGCCCGGAGGTCCTTTCGTCCACGCCGACCGGCCCCGCTCCCGGCGTCCCGGCGGCGGGGCGGTCCACCGCCGATCGGGTGAGACACCCCCGCGCCCCGAAGGCCGTGTACGCCCCTCGGAGCGACGATCCCGACGCCGGTGACACCAGCCTGCCGACCCGTCGCGAAAAGGCCGCCACAGGCCCCGTCACGGGCCGTTTCAAGGCCCTGCCGGAGAAGCCGCCGATCGACTTCTTCACGGCCCTGACCTGCGGTAACGTGAGGTGTGCCGGGCCGGTCGCGGAGCGGGGCCGATCCGCGGCGCCCTCGCGCGTCCAAGGGTCCCGTGCACCGTTTTCCGTATATCGCTTTCCGTGCGCCCCGGTCCGTACGCCTCACTCGTACGCCGCCGCTCGTACGCCCCGTCCGCGCACCGTCCCGCCCCCCGTCGCCGTACGCCGCACCCGGCCCGACCCGCCGACAAGGACACCGCCATGCCAGCGACTCCCTCGCCCCGCGCTCTCGCCGAACTGCCGTACGCACGGCATCTGACCCCCTTCGACGGGGTGCCCGGCGACGAGGACGACCTCGACTGCGTCCGGCTGGACGGCGGCCGGTACGACGATCTCGACGCCCCCGCCCTGCGGATCACGGAATCGGCCCTGACCTCGGTCTCCTTCACCGGCGGCCGGCTGCGGCGGGCCCGCTTCAACGAGGTCTGGATGCATACGGTCCGCTTCGTCGCCACCGATCTGGTGGAGACGAGCTGGCTGGACACCGAGGTCGTCGCCGGTTCCCTCGCCGGACTCGAACTGCACGGGGCCCAACTGCACCGGGTCGTCTTCCACCAGTGCAAGCTGGACTCGGTGAACCTGCGCGCCACGACCCTGCGCGACGTGGTCTTCGTGGACTGTCTGCTGCGGGACGTCGACTTCGCGGGCGCGGAGCTGACCGGGGTGTCCTTCCCGGGTTCGACCCTGGAGAACGCCCGCTTCTCCGGCGCCCGGCTCAAGGACGTCGATCTGCGGACGGCGGCCCGGCTGGAGATCGGCGACGGCGTCGAATCGCTGCGCGGCGCGACCATCGGAACCCTGCAACTCTTCGATCTGGCGCCTCTGTTCGCCCACGCGCTCGGCGTCACCGTCCGGGACGACTGACCCCGGTCCCGGCCGTCCCCGGCGGCGCGCCGCCGGGGACGGTCAGCAGAGTCCGACGGTGACCGGGCCCCGGGCGGGATCCGCCGTCCGGATCGCCGAGGCGGGGACGACGGTCCACGGCACCCGCAGCACCCGGCCCGGACGGACGGTGCCGGGCAGCCGGTGCTCGGCGACGATCCGTCCGTCGTGGCGGACGACGAGCCGTGGAGCCGTCCGGAGTTCGTCGCTCCACAGCAGCAGCCTGCCGCCCGGTGGCGCCGGGTCGCCCGGGCGCAGCAGTCCGGGTACGACCCAGCGGAACGGCCGTTCCGCGAGCAGCCGGGCTCCCCCGGCGGCGGGTTCGGGGCCCGGGTCGGCGAGCCGGGCGGCGACCCGGTCGGCGACATGGCGCCCGTCGAGGGCCGCGGCGCCGGCGGTACCGGCGGGGTGGACCAGGTTCCCGGCGGCGAAGACGCCGGGGCGGCTGGTGCGCAGGGCCGAGTCCACGAGCGGGCCGAGGGTAGCGGGGTCGAGGTCGAGCGCGGCGGCGCGGGCTAGTTCGTGGTCGGGGATCCAGTCGCCGGTGAGGACGACGGTGTCGCAGGGGACGGTACGGCGGGCGCCGCTGTCGAGGTGCTCGATCTCGACGGCCTCGACCCGTCGGCGGCCGATGATCCGGACGACCCGGGCGCGGTGGGCCACGGGGGTCCCGAGGAGTGCGGTGGCACCGGCGGTGAACGCGGCGGGCGCCTCTTCGGCGCGGGCGCGGTCGCTGACCAGCAGGCCGACCCGGCAGCCCGCGCGGAGCAGGGTCAGGGCGGCGGACCAGCCGGCGGGTCCGGCGCCGACGACGACCGCGCGATCGCCGACGGGCAGGTGGCGGAGGCGGGCGGCGCGCCGGAGTTCCCCGCCGGTGAGGATCCCTTCGGGCCGGTCGCCGGGGACGAGCCGGGCGGCGCGGGAGCGTTCCCGGGCGCCGGTGGCGAGGACGATCGCCCGGGGCTCGACCCGGAACCGGCCGTCGGGGCCGGTGGCGTGGACGGCGTACGGGGCCCCGGAGCCGCCGCCGTCCGGGCCGTCGGCCCAGTCGGTGACGGTCGTCCGGGTTCTGATCACGGCTCCGGCCGCCTCGGCAGCCTCGGTGAGCCGCCGGGCGTACCCGGGGCCCGTGAGCAGGCGCCGCGGACCGCGTCGGCCGAAGCCGACGCGGTCGGTGTGGCGGGGCGCCCCTCCGGCCCCGGGTTCCCGTTCGAGGACGAGGACCCGGCCGGGGAGCAGAGGGGCGAGCGCGGTGGCGGCGCTCAGCCCGGCGGGCCCGCCGCCGACGATCAGGACGTCGGGGGTGAGTACGGGGAGGGCGGTGGCGGCGGGGTCCGCCGGGGGCCGGGTTCGGTTCATGGCCGGATCGTCACCTCGTCAGGGGAACCGCCGCCGCCGGACGCGGCGTCGCCGGGCGGGGCGGCGGAGGGGTCTTCGAGTGCGGGGGCCTCCCGGTCGGGCGCGCCGGTCAAAGGGGGCGGACCGGGTTGACCGGCTGCGGCGGCCGGGCCGGGGAGCGCGCGGGCGCACGCGGCCGTACAGCCGTGCCCCGTGATGTGGCCCGCGAGGAGCGCCCGTACGGCCGGACCGCAGGAGGAGCCCTGGCAGCGGCCGTTGAGGGCCCGGGTGCGGCGGCTCAGTCCGCCGATGGTGCGGGCGGGCAGCGGGGCGTGGCAGGCGTCCCTGATCTCCCCGGCCGTGACCCGCTCGCAGTAGCAGACGATCTCGCCGTAGGCCGGGTCGGCGGCGATCAGGCCGCCGTCCTGGTAGGGCCGGAAACCGCTCTCGCCGAGGTACGGCATGACCGGCGGGGCGGGAAGGTCCGTACGGACCGCCATGGCCGGACCGTTCGCGGCGAGCAGCTCGCGGACGTGTTCGGCGATCGCCATGCCCGCCGAGAGCCCGGTGGAGCGGATGCCGCCGACGAGGACGTACCGCCGGTCCGGGTCGGCCTCGATCAGATAGTCCGGGTGGCCGGTGACGGCGGCGCGCAGCCCGGCGTAGGCGGCGGTGATCTCCTCGTCGGCGGTGGCGGGCATCAGGGCCGCGCCCCTGGCGCGGAGGAAGGCCAGGCCGTCCTCGGTGGTGCCGGTCGCGGTGCGGTCGTCGAGGTCTTCGGCGGTGGGGCCGAGCAGGACGTTGCCGTAGACGGTCGGCGCGAGCAGTACGCCCTTGCCGAGGGCGGTGGGCACCGGCAGCACGATGTGGTTCACCAGCGGCCGGGCGGCCTTGTCGAGGACGAGGAGTTTGCCCCGGCGGGGGGTGACGGTGAACCGCTGGTGGCCGAAGAGGGCGTCGACGCGGTCGGCGCCGAGCCCGGCGGCGTTCACGGTCCAGCGGGTGCGGACCGGGCCCGCCGGGGTGTGCAGCACGGTGGTCCCGCCGTCGGTGGTGACGGCGGTGACGGGCCGGTCGAGGAGGATCGCGGTCCCCCGGGCGAGGGCGTCACCGGCGAGCGCCAGCACGGTGGTCCAGGGGCAGACGATTCCCTCGCCCGGGACGACGAGTCCGCCCCGGACGCCGGGGGCGAGGGCGGGCAGGGCCGCGTAGACCTCGCCGGGTCCGACGAGCCGGGTGTCGTGGCGGCCGTTGGCCTCGGCCTTCGTCCGGAGGGCGGGCAGGGCGGCGTACTCGGCGTCGGTCCTGGCGACGAGGACGGCGCCCGGGTACTCGACGGGGATCCCGGTCGTCCGGGCGTAGTCGGAGAGCAGTTCGTGGCCCCGGGCGACGAGCCGGGCCTCCAGGGTGCCGGGGGTGGCGTCGAACCCGGTGTGCAGGATCGCCGAGTTGGCCTTGCTGGTGCCGTCGCCGACATCGGACCGGGCCTCGACGAGGGCGACGGAGAGGCGGTGACCGGCGAGTTCGCGGGCGATCGCGGCGCCGACGACACCGGCGCCGATCACCGCCACGTCGTAGCCGGTGTCGCTCCGGGGGTCGCCGTGGCCGGGCGGCGGGGCGCTCATCCGGGGCCCCCGGCCCGGTGGAGTCCGCCGGTGCGGAGTCCGGCTTCGGCGACCGCCGTCCACACCCCCCGGAAGTGGGCCGCCCGGTCGTCGGACCATTCGGGTTCGTGGACGGCGGACGGCTGCCACTCGCCGACGGCTTCCCGCAGCCCGAGGCCGGGGTCGAGGGCCAGCCGGGCCAGGGCGGCGGCGCCGAGCGCGGTGGCGTGCGCCGACGGATAGACCTCCACGGGGATCCGGGCGAGATCGGCCTGGGCCTGCATCAGACTGCGGCTGCGGGTGAGTCCGCCGTCGGCCCGCAGCCGGGTCAGCGGGGCCCCGAGGTCGGCCGCGACCAGATCGCAGAGGCCGGCGACCTGGGCGGCGACGCCTTCGATCACGGCCCGCACCAGATGGCCGGGGCGGGTGGAGAGGGTCATCCCGGTGAGTGTCGCGGTGGCGTCGGGGCGCCACCAGGGGGCGGCGAGTCCGGCGAGGGCGGGGACGCAGAGGGTGCCGTCGGACTCGGCGGCGGCGACCGCGTCGAGATCACCGGCGGAGCGGACGAAGCCCAGGTCGGTGAGCCAGCGGACGGCGGAGGCGGCCGTGTAGACCTGTCCGTCGACGCAGTACGGGGTACGGCCCCGGGCCCGCCAGGCGACGGAGGTGGTGAGCCCGGAGGCGGAGCGGACCGCGGTGGTACCGGTATTGGCGAGGAGGAAGGCGCCGGTGCCGTAGGTGCACTTGGCCTCCCCGGCGTCCAGACAGCCCTCGGCGAGCAGCGCGGCCTGCTGGTCCACGACGATCCCGGCGACGGGCAGTTCGGGTCCGAAGGCGCGGGTGGTGCCGACGATCTCGTCGCAGGCCGCTATCCGGGGCAGGGGTTCGGCGGCCAGGCCGAAGAGGTCGACGAGTTCGGGGTCCCAGTCGGCCCGGTCGACGTCGAACAGCAGGGACCGGCTGGCGGTGGCGGCGTCGGTGACGAAGGCGCCGGTGAGCCGGTGCAGCAGCCAGCTGTCGACGGTGGTGACGACGCCGTCGGTGGTCAGGTTCCGGCGCAGCCAGGCCATTTTGGGGGCGGAGAAGTACGGGTCGAGGACGAGTCCGGTCCGGGCGGCGATCCGTTCGGCGTGGTCGGCGAGGCGGGCGCACTCGGTGGCGGCGCGCCGGTCCTGCCAGACGATGGCCGGGGTCAGCGGGTCGCCGGTGGCCCGGTCCCAGGCGAGGACGGTCTCGCCCTGGTTGGCGAGGGCGACGGCGTCGACGGGCCGCCCGGCTTCGGCCAAGGCCCGGCGGCCGGTGTCGAGGACGGAGTCGAGCAGGGCGGCCGGGTCCTGTTCGACCACGCCGCCGTCGGCGTAGCGCGGGCGGAGTTCGGCCTCGGCGAGGGCGAGCGGGCGGCCGGTGTCGTCCACGACGACCGCCTTGGTACCGGAGGTGCCCTGGTCGACGGCGAGGACGACGGTCATCGGCACGCGCCTCCCCCGCCACCGGACCCGGCGTGCTCCGGGCCGTTCGGCGCCCCGGGCCGGGCGGCGCCGTTCCCGCCGGGCGGCGGTCCCGGGGCGGCCCGTCGGCGGGTCAGCGGGGGTGCGGCGGGTCGTAAGGTCCGGGGGTTCACGGGGGCGGTTCCTTTCACGGGCGCCGTGGGCCGGGCGGCGCGGTCGGGGGCGGTTCACGGGCCGGACGGCGTACGGCCCCGAGGGCGCGGGCGGGGTGCGGGCGGCAGGCGGCAGGCGGCAGGGGGCTCGTCGGCGGGGCGGGCCGGTCGCCGGCGGCCGGGGCGTCAGGCCACCAGCACCTCGCAGCCCGTCTCCGCGACGGCGGCGACCAGCCGGGCCGCCGCCGAGTCGTCGGTGATGACTCCGGTGCACTCGGCGGCCGCGCAGACCCGGTATCCGGCCACCCGCCCCCATTTGCTGCCGTCCGCGACGACATAGCCGCGGGCGCTGTTGGCGAGGACGCGCCGTTTGGTGGCGATCTCCTCGTAGTGGAAGTCGGTCACCCCGGCCTTCGCGTCGATCCCGCCGGAGCCGAGGAAGGCGAGGTCGGGGTGGATCCCGGCGAAGAACCGTACGGTGTGGGGCCCCCAGCAGACCAGATCGCCGCCGCGCAGCCGCCCGCCGGGGAGGAGTACCCCGGCGTGCGGCAGTCCGGAGACCACCCGCGCCACCCGCAGGGACGGGGTGACGACCGTGCCCCGGAAGTCGCGGGGCAGGGCGTGGGCGATCTGGACGGCCGTGGTGCCGACGTCGATCACCACCATCTCCCCCGGGCCGACCAGGGCCGCCGCAGCCCGGCCGATCGCGGCCTCGGCGGCGGTGTACGAGGCGGTACGGTCGGCGAACGACGCCTCCTCGCCGCCGACCTGACGGACCACCGCGAGCGATGCCGCGCCGCCCCGGACGCGCCGCAGCACTCCGCGCCGCTCCATCCGGCCCAGATCGCGGCGGACGGTCTCGGCCGAGACCTCGAGCTGTCCGGCCAGGTCCTCGGTGCTGATGGTGCCGGCCCGGTCCACCACGGCGGAGATCCGGCGATGGCGCTCGGCGGGAAGCATCACGGCTCCTGACTGTCTCCGCCCGTATCCGACCGGGCCCGACGGGAAGTGTGGATTGCCGCCCGAACCCCGTCAAGGGCGCGGCCGGGCGTCGCACCGCTCGGCCTACCCGGGCCGGGACACGGCACACCCGCCCGGGGCCCTCCGCCGCCCGGTCCACGGCCCGGCCGCCCGAACTCGCATTCCCGGCAACCGCACCGCATTCCATGAGCGCTTTCTCATGAATTCATTGTCGAGGAATTCATTGACAGTCGCCGGGGCCACTCCTTACCGTCCCTGAAAAGCAACGCACGGAACTCTCCCCGACCCGGGGGGAATCCGATCCGACCGCTGCCCGAAGAGGTAGCGGCACCGTCCGAACCGGGGATGACCAGTACAAGGGAGAGGTAGAAATGGAGAGTCAACCGCCCGCCGACATCGTCGAGCAGATCCGGGACATTCCTTTCTATCGTGACGCTCTCAGTCGCGGCTGGTTTCCCGTACTGGGAAAGTCGGATATTTCCCGGGGTTTTCCGGACGGCTGGATGACGCCCCGGCTGAGGGCGGCGCTGGAGTCGGGCGAGGCGGAGTTCGCGTACGGCGGCGGAGCCGATCACGGCCGGACCAGGATCGTCCGGCCCGCGTCGTTCCCGCTGCGGTCGTCGTACCGGCTGTGGAGCGCCCACCCGGATCTCGCGCCGACCTGGCACCAGGGCTGCCGCCGGGTCTTTCTGACGTCCGTTCCGTCAACCGAGCCGGGGGTACGGGCCACCGGCGCGGTCGGCGGACGGACCGGCCCCCGGGGCGGCTCCCGGCGGCGGGGCGAATCACCCCGGGGGCCGGGGGCGGGCCGGCCGGACCGGCGGACGGTCCGGTTCGGCCTCCGGCTCGATCCGGAGCGCTGGGGCCGGGGCGATGTGGAGCACATGCTGGCGGCGATCCGCTCCGAGCAGCGCGCCCATCACCGCGGCTGGTACCACCTCGAATGCTCGGGCACCCGGCTGGCGCAGCTGGTGCGCAAGGCGCTCGCCTGGGGTCTGTGGGACCGTTTTCCCCGGCCGGCGACCGTCGTCACGGCGTACGAGTACACCCCGGTCAACGTCCGCCGCTATCTGGAGCGGCAGTTGGGCTGTCCGGTGGTCGAGCTGGTCGGCAGCGCCGATCTGGGCTGTCTCTACTACAGCGACAGCGGCGGGCGTTACCACCCGTTCCTGGACCGGCTGAGCGTGGAGCTGGTCCCGCTGGCACCGGGGACGAACAACGGGCTGCACGGTCTCGTCGTCACCAGTGTCCGCAATCCGTATATGCCGCTGATCCGCTACCGGCCGGGGCTGTGCGTACGGACCCTCGGCGGCGGCGCCGACCCGACCCGGGTGATCCGGCTCTGCGGCCGGGAGTCCGAGCTGCTGCCCACGGCCGGCGGCCCGGTGTCGCAGGGCGATCTCGACGACCGGCTGACGGCCGTCTCGTCCCGGATCTTCCTCAGCCAGCTCCGGACCACGGGCCCCCGGGAGGCCCGGCTGCTGTACACCACCTTCGACGGCGAACCGCTGGACCCGGCCCGGCACGAGGCGCTGACCGACTCGGTCGGCGATCTGACCGGGTCGCGGTGCGCGATCGAACACCGGGCCCGGATCCCGATCGGCGCCTGCGGTTCGTACACCTGGCTCGTCCGGGAGCGCTGACCCGGCGGGCCCTTCGGGACCGGCAGCGGTGCGACACCCGGGTCCGCCGTCTGCCCGCTGTCCGGCCCCGGGGTCGACGGGCACGCCCCGGGGCCGGACGCCTTCCCCTCCTCCGTACGGCCGTACCGGCCGAGCCCTGCCGACCCCGCCGTCAGCGGGCCGGTGAGGTCGGTCAGATCTGATCAGGTCAGGTCAGGTCAGGGGAACTGGCTCACGATGGTCGGATCGGTGATCGCCGTGTCGTCGGCCAGCAGCAGCGCCTTGGAGAGGATCACCGACAGCGTCCGGTCGCCCTCGAAGGGCAGATAGCCGGGGTCGGGCCCGGAACCGCCGGGCACGACGCAGAGGTACTGGTCGCCCGGACTCATCAGCACATTGCCCGAGCCGAGATGGATGCGGTAGGTCCGCAGATCGCCCCGGACCAGGAGGAAGCGGTCGTCGAAGGAGCACCGGTCGGCGAAGGCCAGCCGGGGGACGATCCGCTCCAGCAGCGCCTTGCGGGTGGCGGCGGTCCCGGTCAGCTCGCCGAAGCCGTACCGCGTCCAGTACTCCCGGAAGTGTCCCTCCGGCCCGCCGTCGGCCCACTCCGGGTCGTTGCCGACGCTGCTGACGCCGACGAAGAGATCGAGGTCCCGGAGGATCTCGCTCAGCACCAGCTCCGGTATCTCCGTCAGCGGCAGCGGGTCCACGGCGGCCCGGCCGTCTCGGAGCCACATCGTGTACGGCCCGCCGGAGCAGTGCGCGGTGTTGCCCGGGGCGTCGAGGGGATAGAAGCGGAGCTGGTCGGTCCGCAGGCGGGTGTACGTCCCGCTGTCGAGGAAGTCGCCGGGCCCCGGGGTCGGGCCCGCGTCGGGCCCGATCCAGAGTTCGGCCCGCAGCCCCCAGCGGGGCAGCTCCCGTACGGCGGGCGGGCAGACGTCGTCCACGACGAGCCGGAGCTTGTTGCGCCAGCCGCGGATCGCGGCCAGGGCGTGGAACTGGTGCTGGCGGAGGATGTGCGCGGCGTACCGGTTGGAGTAGGTGCGGGTGGTCTCCTCGGCTGGGGTGAGCGGATAGATCTCGCGGTGGGCCTGTTTGAAGGGCTGGGTGATCCGCAGCTCCTCGATCCTGGCCCGCCAGGCCGCGGTTTCGGCGGGCGGCCGTCCGATCGGGTGCCAGAGCCCGACCTCGGCGTCCGGGGCGGGTTCGACGGGGCGTCCGTCGGCGGTGCTCAGTCCGGTGCCGTCCCAGACGGCGGATTCGTCCCCCACGGTCCAGATCAGCCGGCGGGCGAGGGTGCCGACGAGCGGATGGTCGAGCAGCCGTTCCCGCCAGGGGCCCCAGCTCCACACCCGGCGGGCCAGGAACTGCCGGTCGAGCCGTTCCGCCTGGGCGGTGAGCATCCGGTCGGCGTCCTTGGCGCGGGCCTTCAGCTCCTTCACCGTCTCCGAGTGGTCGCGGCGGACCGCGGCGGGCACCCCGCGCAGCCGCTTCCCGGCGGTGTCGTGGAAGGCGAGCACGGTCCGGTTGCCGTGGATCTCCAGCCGGGCCGTGTGGTCGCCGACCGGATACTCTCCCGTGCCGACGGCGGTCAGCCCGTAGTCGGGGACGGCCAGTTCCTCGATCTCGTCCCGGCCGATGCCGAGGGCCTCGGCCCGGCGGTCCAGGGCGGTGCCGATCATCCTGACGGTGGGTTTGTGGGTCGTCCTGGTGGCGAGCCGGGCGAGTTCCCCGAGGGCCTCGGGGCCCTCGGCGCGGGCCAGGGCGACCACGGCGGCGCCGGCCACCTTGGCGCTGCCGGGTCCGGCGCCGGGGACCTTTCTCAGCGCAGCTTCGGTGAGGGAACCGAGGGCGCGCGGGATGTCGGGGTGGGCGGGCAGCAGGGAGAGCAGCCAGGCGAGTCCGCGCAGGGCGTCGGCGTTGTAGGGGTCGAAGACGAGATGATTCGGCATGTCCGCGCCTTCGAGGGGGAAGGTGCGCGGCCGTCCGACGAGGGCCAGCCAGCCGACCACCGCGGTACGGACGGTGTCGGCGCCGCCGGCCGCTTCGACGGCGGCGCGGGCGGCCCGGTCCCATTTCGCGGTCGGCTTGCCGGCGGTGGCGGTCAGGGCATGGACCACGACGGGCCGCAGGGCTTCCTCCGCCAGCGCCTGTTCGGCCCACTGCTCGCCGACGTTCAGCGGGGGGACGCCGGGGGTCCGCCCGGCCAGGTGGTTCAGCTCGGCGACCTCCGGGTCGGCGTAGGTCAGCAGGAAGCTGCGGCGGATCGTCGCCCAGACGGCCGGGGGCACGGTCCGGCCTTCGGCGATCTCGGCCGAGATGAGGTCGGGGTGGTACAGCCCGCCCCACCAGAGGTCCAGCCGGCCGCCGAGCCGGGCCACGGCGGCGGCCCGTTCGGCGGCGAGCGGGGGTTCGGGGAGGTCGTGGCCGAGTCTCAGCGCCCGGAGCAGCAGCAGGAAACGGTCGTGCGGGTCGCCGTCGGTCTCCGCCGCGTACCGCGCGGCGAGATGGCGGGTGAGGACGGCCCGGTCCTCGGGCGGCAGTCCGTGGAGATGGTCGAGGGCCGCCTTGACGTCGATACCGTTGAACTCCGCGGGACGGTCGAGGGCGTCCAGGGCGTCCACCAGGTAGCCGTCGGCGATCATGCGAGCCAGCTTGCGCATCCCGGTCACCCCCCGACCAGGGGGACGAGCCGGAGGAAGACGACCTCGGTACCCGGACGGAGTTCCACCTCGTCGTCGAGACCGGTCAGCTGACGCTCCGCCACCAGGACCAGGAACCCGTTCCGTTCGAAGGCGCGCAGGGCGGCCGCGGTCTCCGCCTCGGGATCGGGAGCGGGGGCGGGGGCGGAGCCGTTGTACGGGCGTGGCCGGACGGCGCTGCCCGCGCGCGCCTCCGCGACCTCCTGGAAGACCCGCCGCCGGATCAGCTCGCGCAGCGCGAGCCGTTCCTCGAAGATCTCCACACCCCAGCCGTCGCTCCGGTCCCCGGAGGTCGTCTCGTCGACGAAAGTCACCAGTGCCATAGCCGCGACAGTAGGCGCGGCCACTGACAATCACCGGAAGCCACAGGTCAGGTGGGGTGCTATGGTGACCGCGTACCGCATCTCATGGCGGCCTCCCATTCGATGACCGATCTTCGGAGGCCCTGTCGTGTCTTCTTCCGACATTCATGAACACCCCTCTCCCGCGCCCCGGGTGCGTTTCTTCCACCGCGAGGACCGCGATCAGCTGACCGCCCTGGTCAACGCGCATGCCGCCGCCGTCGTCCCCGGTGCCGGGGTCTCGGTGAACACCGTCCTCAGCGGTCTGGAGCGCTGCCCCGAGGAGTACGTCACCGATCCGTGGGTGGCCGAGCGGGTCACGCTGGTGGCGGAGGTACGGCGGCGGATCGTCGCCGCGGCCCATCTGCTGCGCTACCGCGACGAGCCGGACGTCGGCGGCGACTACCGCGACACCGGCCATGTCGAGTGGTTCGTCCATGTGCCGTCGGACGGCGACGGGGCCGCGGCGCTGCTGATGCCCGCCGCCCTGGCCCAGCTGGACCGCTGGCGCGTCCGGGCCCGCCACGCCGACGGTCGTCTCCCGGTCCCGGGGGTGTACGGCGTCCCGGACGCCTGGCCGCATGTGCGGGCGGTGTTCGAGGCGGCCGGCTTCGTCCACACCGGCGGGGTCGAGGCCCTGTTGCTGGCCCGGGTCGACCAGCTGCCCGAGCCCGGACCGGCTCCGCTGCCGGGGCTTGCCGCGCACCGGTCCCTGGGCCCGCTCGGAACCAGGATCACCGCAGTGGCGGACGGTGCGCCGATGGCGTACATCGAACTGGACACCCATCTGGACCGGCCCGAGCGGCACGCCCGGCCGGGCGGCACGGCGGACATCGCCGATCTCGTCCTGCCCGACGAGCCCGTTCCGGGGCTCGCGGAATGGCTGCTGGGCGAGGCCCGCGGCTGGCTCGAACTGTCCGGGGTGGACCGGCTGCTGAGCTACGCGGACCCGGACGACACCGATGACACCGAGGAGATCGCCCTGCTGACCGGGCTCGGCTTCACGGAGCTGGGCCGGACGGCCCGGGGCTGGACGCACCGGGCGGCCTGACCGGATCGCCCCGGACCGGTGTCCGGCACCGGCGGCCGGGTGCCCGGACCGGCGTACGGCCGGTGTCCGGACCGCGCCTCCGGGTCGGCCGTACGGCTCCGGACGCCGCTCCGCCCTCCGGGTGTCCCGGGCCCGCCACGGCCCGGGACACCCGCACCACATCCGGCGCCGCGCACCCCAGGTGCGCGGCGCCGACCCCGTACATCCCCGCGTCAGCCCTCGCGCCGCGCCCCGCCCGGCCCGAAGGCCAGCGCCGCCGTCGCGGTGACCAGCTGGTCCAGGGCGCGCCGGGTCGCCGGGCCGGGGCCGGTGCCCTGGACGACGGCGCCCAGGCACAGCCCGTCCAGGCCCGAGAGCAGAAACGCCGCCAGCTCCTCGGGCGGTACCGCGTACTCCTGGCCCCCGCGCCGGGCGATGTCCCGCAGCACCCCCGCCGCCACATCGGCCAGGCTCCGGTGGTACCGCTCCACCACCTCACGGAGTTCCGGGGTCCGCAGGGAGAGGACGACCAGTTCCAGCCAGAGCAGATTCAGCTCGGGGCGGTCGCTGAGGTCGGCCCAGATGGTGTCGACGGTGAGCCGCAGCGCCTCTTCGAGGCCGTCGGCGCCCTCGATGGCCTGCCGGACCCCGGCGAGCAGATCGCCGGTGAGGGTCTCCAGCACGGCCCGGTACAGATCGGCCTTGGTCCCGAAGGTGTAGTGGACGGTCGCCTGGGCGACCCCCAGCTCGGCGGCGATCGCCCGGGTACTGCCCGCGGCGACACCTTCGCGGGCCATCAGCTCGATGGCCGCGGCGATCAACTGAGGACGGCGCTCGGCCGCGGTGACATGAGCCATACCGGCCAGTATAGGGATTCGGTCAATCACTCACGTCGAGCGACTTTGTCACTTGACCAAGTCATGCGTATGGTTGCTGGGGACAGCACACGGAACGCATCGAGGGGCAGACCATGAAGCCGACAGCACCCCGCCCGACCGTCCCCGGCACAGGCATAGGCACCGGCACCGGCACCGGCGGTACGGCCGGCGTTCCCGAGCGCGGCCGGCTGCCGGTGCTGGGCCATACCCTGAGCGTGCCGGT
This sequence comes from Streptomyces sp. NPDC020875, assembly GCF_040641415.1. Taxonomy (NCBI): domain Bacteria; kingdom Bacillati; phylum Actinomycetota; class Actinomycetes; order Kitasatosporales; family Streptomycetaceae; genus Streptomyces; species Streptomyces sp. NPDC020875. Next base: position 71,267 of record NZ_JBFADP010000030.1, read on the forward strand.
CGACTCCTTCATCCAGTACGCGATGCGGGAGGCCAGGGCCCTCGGCCCGATCTACAACCTGCGCTTCTTCGACCAGGACAACTGGATGGTCTCCGGCGGGGACCTGGTCGCCGAGCTGTGCGACGAGACCCGGTTCCGGAAGACCCCGGAGCCGCTGGCGACGGTCCGCGAGTTCGCCGGGGACGGACTCTTCACCGCCTTCGGCGACGAGCCCAACTGGCGCAGGGCGCACAACATCCTGCTGCCCGCCTTCGCCTTCGACTCCCTGAAGGCGTACCACCCGGTGATGGTGACGGTGGCCCGGCGGCTGCTGGCGAAGTGGGACGCGACCGCCGGGGCGCCGGTGGACGTCGCCGAGGACATGACCCGGCTCACCCTCGACACCATCGGACTCTGCGGCTTCGGCTACGACTTCGGCAGCTTCGGCCGGTCCGACCGGCACCCCTTCATCACCGCCATGGTCCGCGCGCTGGACCACGCCCAGCGGAAGACGGCCTTCCTCCCCGGCCTCGACCTGCTCTACGCCCGCGCCGAGAAGCGGCAGCGGGCCGATGTCGCCACAATGAACCGGCTGGCGGACGAGATCGTCCGGGCCCGGCGCGCCGGGACGGCCGCCGACGACCCGAGCGGCCTCGGCGACCGCGATCTGCTCGGCCTGATGCTCCACTCCACCGACAAGGACACCGGGGAGCGGCTGGACGACACCAATATCCGCTACCAGATGCTGACCTTTCTGATCGCCGGTCACGAGACCACCAGCGGCGCGCTCTCCTTCGCTCTCTACTACCTGCTGAAGAACCCGTCCGTACTCGCCGCGGCCCAGGCCGAGACCGACGCGCTCTGGGGGACGGAGCCGGATCCCGACCCTTCGTACGAGGACGTCGGACGGCTGGCCCTGCTCCGCCGGGTGCTGGACGAGAGTCTGCGGCTCTGGCCCACGGCGCCCGCCTTCGCCGTCGAGCCCCTGGCGGACACCGTCATCGGCGGACGGCACCGGGTACGGGCCGGACAGCCGCTCACCGTCCTGACCCCGATGCTCCACCGCGAACCGGGCTGGGGCGACAACCCCGAACTGTTCGACCCGGACCGCTTTCTGCCCGGGGCGGTGGAGCGCCGCCCCGGCCATCTCTACAAGCCGTTCGGCAACGGCGAACGGTCCTGCATCGGCCGCAGGTTCGCCCTGCACGAGGCGACCCTGCTGCTCGGTCTGATCGTGCACCGCTACCGACTGCTCGACCAGGACGACTACCGGCTGAGGATCAAGGAGACCCTGACCCTCAAGCCCGACGGCTTCACCCTGACCCCGGTCCGCCGCGAGCCCGCCGAGCGGGCCCGGGCCGCGACCGCCCCGGCCGCCGGGACCGGGGAAGCGGCGCCCGGCCGGGCCGTACCCGAGGGACTACGGGCCCCGGGTACGACCCTGACCGTGCTCTACGGCTCCAACCTCGGTACGTCCCGGGGGCTCGCCGCCGAACTGGCCGACCAGGGCGCCCGCCACGGCTTCCGCCCCGCCGTCGCCCCGCTCGACGACGCCGTGGAGGCCCTCGACCCCGCCGACCCCGTACTGATCGTCGCCTCCTCCTACAACGGCCGCCCCACCGACGACGCCAACCGCTTCCTGGCCTGGCTGGAGACGGACCCGGCCGGGCTGACCGGGCTGCCGTACGCCGTCCTGGGCGCCGGGGACCGCAACTGGGCCGCGACCTACCAGCGGATCCCGGCCCTGATCGACGAGCGGCTGACCGCCGCCGGGGCCGTCCCCCTCGTCGGACGGGCCGCCGTCGACGTCTCGCACGACGTCACCGCCGAGGTCGCCGCCTGGGGCGACGGGCTCTGGACGGCCCTGCTGGAGCGGTACGGTGTCCCCGCCGCCGAGGCCGGGGAGCCCAGGACCGCCGGGACCCGCCACACCGTCGCCGACGCGCCGGACGGCGCCCCCGGCGACGTACCGGAGGCGGACGGCCTGGTGCCGCTGATCGTCACGGAGACCCGGGAACTCACCGACACGGCCCATCCGCTGGGCCGCTCCAAGCGCTTCCTGTCGCTCCGGCTTCCGACGGGCACCACCTACCGGACCGGCGATCATCTCCTGGTACGGCTGGCGAACCCGGACGCGCTCGTGGAGCGGACCGCCGGAGCGCTGGGACTGGACCCGGACCGGGTCGTCGTCCTCGGCGCGGGGACCGAGGGGCGGCCGGCCCTGCCGCTGGACCGGCCGATGACCGTCCGGACCCTGCTGACCCACTTCGTCGAGCTGGGGCGGCCCGCGACCGCCCGGCAGGCTGCGGCCCTCGCCGCGCACACACCCTGCCCGCCGGAGCGGGCGGCCCTCCAGTCGTACTTCCCCGGCGGGGACACCGTCCCGGATCTGCTGGCCCGGCACGCCTCGTGCCGCCCCGGTCTCGCGGAGCTGCTGGACGTCCTCGGCCCGGCGCCCACCCGCTACTACTCCGTCTCCTCCTCCCCCGCCGTCGCCCCCCGCGACGCCGATCTGATGGTCGCCGCCCAGCCGGTGCCGCACCGCGACGGCGAGGGCACCTTCCTCGGCGCGGGCGCCGCCCTGCTCGCCGGTCTGGAGCCCGGTGACACCCTCTACGGCCGGGTCTCGCCCTGCCGGGACGACTTCCGGCTCCCCGACGACCCGGGCGTCCCGGTGATCGCGGTGGCCGCGGGCACCGGCCTCGCGCCCTTCCGGGGCATGATCGCGGACCGGGCCTCGGCGACCGCGTCCCCCGGGCGGGCGCCGATGCTCTGCTACCTCGGCTGCGACCACCCCGACGTCGACTATCTGCACCGGGCCGAGCTGGAAGCCGCCGAGGCGGCGGGGGCCGTCGCCCTGCGGCCCGCCTTCTCCCGGGCGCCCGGCACCGGCGACCCGGACCACGAGGTGCGGTACGTCCAGCACCGGCTGGCCCGGGAGTCGGCCGAGATATGGGCGCTGCTCAGCTGTGGCGCGCATATCCGGGTCTGCGGCGACGGGCGGGCGATGGCACCGGCCGTACGGGACGCCCTGCGGGCGATCCACGCGGAGCACACCGGTACGGGGCCGGAGGCGGCGGAGACATGGCTGAGCGGTCTGATGGCCGAGGGGCGTTACGTGGAGGACGTCTGGTCCGGGTGAGCCGGGGAGGCGGGTCCCGGGACCCGCCTCCCGCGCCGTACTGCCGCCCCGAATCTGGTATACCGAATACCAGGCATGGTCGGTATCGCGGACGAGGGAGCAGGTCATGAGTGACGGCCGGACCGGCGGCGAACCCGGCGCCGACACGATCGGCGGCGCCCATCTGTCCCTGCGGGACCAGGTGTACCGAGAGGTACGGGAGCGGATCATCGACGGCCGGCTGCCGTCCGGGCGGCGGATCGTGGAACGCGAGCTGGCGGAGGAGCTGGGGGTGTCCCGGGTCCCGGTCCGCGAGGCCCTTCAGCGGCTGGAGTCGGAGGGGTTCGTCGCCGTCTCGGCCCGCCGGGGAGCGTTCGTCGCCCCGTTCGGCCCGGCCGAGGCGGCGGATCTCTTCGACATCCGGGAGCGGCTGGAGGCCCTGGCCGCGGCGCTGGCCGCCGTCCGGGCCGACGCGGCGGGGCTGCGCGTCCTCGAAGGGCTGCTGGCCCGGGCCCGGCAGGCCGCCGGGAACGCGCGTCGCACCCGGGAGCTGGCCTCGGTCCACGCCGATTTCCACCGGCAGATCGTCGTCCTGGCGGGCAATCCGCTGCTGCTGAATCTGATGGCCCCGCTCGACGGCAGGCTGCGCAGACTCTTCGGCCTGACCACGGAACCCGCCGACGGTACGGCCATGTGCGGGGAGCACGAACTGCTGTACGCGGCGATCCGGGACGGGGACGCGGCGGGGGCCGAGCGCATCGCCCGGGAGCATGTGGCCGGGACCCGGGCGGCGGCGATGCGGCTGCTCGGCCCGGCGGAACCGGCGCACCCCACGGCCGGGGCCGCGCCGTCCGGACCGTCCGGGCCGGATCACCCCCCGGAGCCCTGACCCCGCCCGCCCGTACGGCGGCCGGGCGGGCGACGTACCCGACGCCTCCGGCCCCGTAGGAAACCCCTCAAGTCCCTTGCATCCCTCTCGCATTCCGCTGAACCGAGGAGCACACCGGCTCATGGCCCCGCACACCCCCGTCCTGTTCACCGCCGTCCGGACCGCCGACGGGCGGCTCGTCGATCTGCTGACGGCCGACGGCCGGATCAGCGCCGTCGGCCCCGCGCCCTCGGACGGGCCGCCCGCCGGGTGCGTCACCGTCGACGCGGGCGGCGCGCTGGCGCTGCCGTCGCCCGTGGACGCCCATATCCACCCGGACAAGACGACCTGGGGCGGGCCCTGGCTGAGCCGGGAGCCCGCGCACTCGCTCCGGGACCTGATCGAGGGCGATGTCCGGGCCAGGTCGCGGGTGCCCGGTTCGGTCGCCGAGCGGTCGGGGGCGCTGATGGACACGGCCGTCGCCCACGGGACGCGCGCGATGCGGGCCCATGTCGACGTGGCGCCGGTGTACGGACTCTCCGCCGTCCACGGCGTCCGGGCGGCGGCGGACGCGCGGGCGGACCTGCTCGACGTCCAGGTGGTGGCCTTCCCCCAGCTCGGCCTGGTCAGCAGGCCCGGCACCGCCGAACTGCTGACCCGGTCCCTGGCCGAGGGCGCGGACGTGCTCGGCGGCCTCGATCCGGTGGGGGTCGACGGCGACCGGGACGGCCAGCTCGACTTCCTCTTCGGTACGGCCGTCCGCGCGGGCGTCCCCCTCGACATCCATCTCCACGACGGCAACCCGGACGGGGTGCGGCAACTCACGGAGATCGCCCGCCGGACGGTCGACGCGGGGCTGGAGGGCCGGGTGACGGTGAGCCACGCGTTCTGCGTCGCGGATCTCACCGGGGACGAACTGGCCGCCACGGCCCGGCTGCTCGCGGAGTCCGGGATCGCCCTGACCACCTGCGCCCTGGGGGCCGATCCGGTGCTCCCGACGGCGGCGCTGACGGGTTATGGGGTGCTGGTCGCCGCGGGCTCCGACGGGGTGCGCGACGCGTGGTCGCCGTTCGGCGACGGCAATATGATCAACCGCGCGCATCTGCTGGCGTACCGTACCGACGCCCGGACCGACGACGAACTCGTCGCCTGCTACGACGTGGTGGCCCAGGGCGGGGCGGCCCTGCTCGGGCTGGAGCCGTCCCGGCTCGCGGTGGGCGATCCGGCCGACTTCGTCCTGGTGGGCGCGGCCTCGGTACCGGAGGCCGTGGTGGACCGGCCGGTGCCGCGCTTCGTGGTCCGCGGCGGCCGGGTGATCGCCCGCGACGGCCGGCTGACGGTCTGACGGACCGGACCGGCGGGGCGGCAGGGCGGGGACCGGTGGCGGAGCGCGTCCGGCTCAGGCCGCGCCGGGCGGCCCGCCGGTGCCCGGGGTCCGTACGGCGTCGAAGGCGGCGGTGAACCAGCGGACGGCGGCCTCCGTCACCCGGTCGAGTGCGCCCGGTTCCTCGAAGAGATGTCCGGCGCCGTCCACGACGAGCAGGGCGCTCTCCCCGCCGAGCCGCCGTCGCGCCCGCCGGTTCAGCTCCAGTACGTGCTCGTCGGCGCCGCCGACGACGAGCAGGGTGGGGGCTGTCACGGCGGGCAGCCGCTCATCGGCCAGATCGGGGCGCCCGCCCCGGGAGACCACGGCGGCGCACCGGCCGCCGGATCCGGCGGCGGCCCGGAGCGCGGCGGCGGCACCAGTACTTGCGCCGAAGTAGCCGTACGGCAGCCGCGCGGTGTCCGGGCGGGTGAGCAGCCAGCGGGTGGCGGCGGTGAGCCGGTCCGCGAGGAGCGGGGTGTCGAAGACCTTCGCCCGGTCCCCGGCCTCGGCCTCGGTGAGCAGGTCGAACAGCAGGGTGCCGAGGCCGGATCCGGCGAGTCCGGCGGCGACCCGGCGGTTGCGCGGGCTGTTCCGGCCGCTGCCGCTGCCGTGGGCGAAGAGGACGATGCCCGGCGCGTCGGGCGGTACGGTCAGCCGTCCGGCGAGCAGACCGTCCCCCACCGGGATCCCGACCTCCGAGCCGCCCGGTCCGTCCGCTTCATCCCATTGGCCCATCTCCGCCAACGTACGCCCGGGAGTCCGTCCTCGCATCCGCCGCCACGCCGGGATGAGGTATCACTCGCGGGCGCCGGTACGGCCGCCGAGCGGTCGGCCGTGGCCGGGTCGGCGCTCTGCGGTGGCATCGGGGCCGCCGGTGGCGTCCGGGATGGCGTACGGCCGGGATTCGGAGCCGCCCCGCGCCCACAGCAGGGCCCCGGCCAGCAGGGCGGCGCCCGCCAGGGACCACGGGAGCGGGCCCGGCGGAAGGACGGTGACGATCAAGCCGGTGAGGGCCGCGGTCAGTTGCAGGGCGAGTGACTGGACCGACAGGGCGGTGGCCCGGCCCGTACTGGAGACGCGGCGGTGGAGGAGGTCGTTCTCGTTCGGGCCCGTCGCGCCGAGACCGAGGTAGACCAGGCCGTATCCGACAGCGGCGAGGGCGAGGGCGAATGCCCCGGGGAGCGCCGTGGTGACCCCGAGCAGCAGCAGTCCGGCGGCGCTGGTGGTGAGGCTCGCGGCGATCGCGCGCTCGCCGCCGCCGGTACGGCGGGCGGTCAGTGGTGCGAGGTGGGCGCCGACGGCGGCGCAGGCGAAACCGGCACAGGCGAGGGCGGCGAAGAGGACCGCGCCCGACTCCGGGGCGCCCGTGAGATCGGCGGCCCGGCCCGGGGTGAGAAGTTCGGCGGTGGCCAGGGCGCTGCCCGCGGCACCGGCGCTGACGAGGACCCGGCGGACCAGGGCGTCGCGCCCGCCGAGCCGGAGCCCGCCCGCGACCGTGGCCGGGACGTCGCGCAGGACGTGCCGGAGGGGGGTCGGCGGGCGGGGTGGCTCGGGCAGGGCGGAGAGGGCGTAGGACACGAAGGCGATCTCGACCGCGGCGCCCAGCAGCAGGGGTACGGAGAGCGGGAGTACGAGGCCCGACGTGGCCTCGCCCAGTCGTGCCCCGAGTTCGGGGGCGAGCCCGATGAGCCAGGGCAGGGCGCCGCCGGTGAGGGTGCCGACGGCGAGTGCGGCATCGGTGGCGGTGGCGCCCCGGGCCAGGCCGGTACGGAGTTCGGCGTCGGGCCCGGCGTGGGCGTGGACGGTGTCGACGTACCAGGCTTCGGCGGGTCCGCTGGACAGGGCCCGGGCGGCGCCCATCAGGGCCATGCCGAGTCCGAGGAGTACGGGGGTGGTGCCCAGGCCGAGGAGGGTGAGGGCCGCGAGGTTCAGCAGACCGGCGGCGGCGAGGACGTTTCGGCGGCCGATGACGTCGGAGAGCCCTCCGGTGGGCAGTTCGAGGGCGGCGGTGGTGAGGGAGTGCGCGGCGAAGAAGCCCGCGACGGCCGTCATGGCCATGCCGCGTTCGGTGAGGAGCAGGACGAGGGGGGCGATGCTCAGCCCGAGGGGAAGCCAGAACAGGGCGCTGACGGTGGCGTACCGGCGGCGCGCGGCGCGTTCGTCGAGCGTCATCGCGGGGGCTCGGCCTCGGTTCCGGGCGCGCGTGGCGCCAGCGGCAGCCCGGCGGTGAGGAACATGACCTGTACGGCGCGCGGATCGGCGGCGTCGCGGGCGGTCAGCTCGGCCAGGGTCCGGTCGATCATCCCCAGGAGTTCGGTGAGGGACTCGGGGGTCAGCCGGGGCATCAGATCGCTGATCCCGGACGGCTCCACCCACTCCCGGCCGAGTCGTCCGCCGGCCAGATCGGCCTCGTGCTGTACGAGCGATGCCTCCAGGTGTGCGATCTGGGCCCGGCGTGTCGCGGTGACGTAGGCGCGGCTTCCGGCCGTGGCCTCCATGGCCTCGTTACTCCAGGAGGTCACGGCGTGCACCGCCCGCCACCGCCGCTCGCGCCCGTCGCGGTGCTCGGCCTCGGCGACGAACCCGTACTTCGCCAGTACCCGCAGGTGGTAGCTGGTGGACGCGGACGACTCCCCGGTCCTGACCGCCAGCTCACTGGCCGTCGCGGGCCCGTCCTGCCGGAGGTGGCCGAGCAGGCGGATCCGGAGCGGATGGGTCAGGGCCTTGAGCGCGGCGGCGTCCCGCTCGGGATCGAGGACGCGGTCCGGGGCGTCCGGGTCACGTCGGCTGCGCTCGTTCTCCTGGTCACCGGCCATGGCGGAAGCGTAGGCCGATCCGGAGAGCTTTCCAAAGAGATTTTTGCAAAATTTATTATGGAGTATGTCTCATCCCGCTCCTCAGGCCCGGCTTCCGTCGGAGGTCCGGCGCGCCGCGCGGGCCAGGCAGTCCACGACCTCCGCGTCCGTCGTCTGCTCGAAGTCCGCGTAGAACTGGCCCACCGCGGAGAAGGCCGCCGGGGTCAGCGGGCAGACCAGTTCGTCGGCCTCGTCCCCGAGCAGCCCGGTCCAGCCCGGGGGTGCCACGGGGACGGCGAGTACCAGACGCTCTGCGCCCCTGGCCCGGGCGATCCGGCAGGCGGCCCTGGCGGTGGAGCCGGTGGCCACGCCGTCGTCGACCACGACGGCGGTACGGCCGCGCAGCGGCTCGGGTCGGCGGGCGCCCCGGTAGAGCCGGGCCCGGCGGGCCAGGACCGCCCGTTCCCGTTCCTCGGCCGCCGCGAGCTGGTCGTCGGTGATGCCGCCCAGCCGGATCACCCGTTCGTTGACGACCCGGACACCGTCCTCGCCGATCGCGCCCATGGCCAGTTCGGGCTGGAAGGGGACGCCCAGCTTCCGGACCAGGCAGATGTCGAGGGGCGCGTCGAGCGCCTCGGCGACGGGGGCGGCGACGGGGATACCGCCGCGTGGCAGCCCCAGCACCACGACCGGTTCCCCGGCCAGGTGCTGGAGCAGGGGCGCAAGGTACCGGCCCGCTTCGTGGCGGTCCCGGTAGTACTCGGGAGACGCTGTGTGCTCGGCCATGGTCCCGCTCCCCTCGTACGCCGGGGCCCGTCGCACGGGGCGCCCTGCGGTGGCACACCGCGGGCCCGGGGACCGTTGTGATCATTGTGACTCGCGGGGCGGGGGTGGGGCCAGGGCGGGTTTCGGGACTTTCGAAACACGCCCTGGATGTGGCGGTCCGCCGGGCGGCACGGGGGTGATTGTCAGTGGCGTCCGGCACGATCGAGGGGTGACGATCTCTTCGGATATCAGGGGCTATTGGGACGCGGCGGCGGCCGGGTTCGACGACGAGCCGGACCACGGGCTGCGCGCCGGGCCCACCCTGCGGGCGTGGACGGACCGGCTGGCGTCCTGGCTGCCGTCCGGCCCCGGTGACGTACTGGACATCGGCTGCGGCACCGGCTCGCTGACGGCGTTGGCGGCCGGTGCCGGGCATCGGGTCACCGGGGTGGACCTGTCGCCCCGGATGATCGCCCTGGCCCGGGCGAAGCTGGCCGCGGCCGGGCTCCCGGCCCGGTTCCTCGTGGGGGACGCGGCCGATCCGCCGACCGGCGACACCCGGTTCGACGCCGTGGTCTGCCGCCATCTCGTCTGGACGCTCCCCGATCCGCCGGCCGCCCTGAGCGGCTGGGTGGAGCGGCTGCGGCCCGGCGGGACGCTCGTGCTCGTGGAGGGCCACCGACGGCAGTCCGGCGGCGATACGCCCTATGTCACCGGCGCCGGGACGCTGCCCTGGTACGGCGGTATCGGCGCCGACGCCCTCGTGGCGGCGGTCCGGCCGCTGGTGACCGGGGTCCGTGTGGAGGATCTGGCCGGGGATCCCCTGCTGTGGGGCAAGGAGGTGACGGACGAGCGGTACGCCGTGATCGCCCGGGTCTGACCGCCCCCCGGCGCCGGGGCCGTACCGGCGGATGCCGTACGGGCCCGGCGGGTGCGGCCCGGGGTTCGGCGCCCCGTCCCGGGTCAGGACTCCGGGAGTTCCGCGCGGACCCGCCGGGAGGGGCTGAAGGTGTAGAGGTCGAGGACGTCGGGCGGGTCGGCGAGACCGGGACCGCCGTTCTCGATCCAGGCGGCGATGTCGCCGGTGGCGTCCGGGTCGTTGACGAGGCCGAGCCAGACCGGGCGGCCGCCGGCCCTGCGGCCGTCGGCCGACGGCTGGACGACGACGACATTGGCCTGCTCGCAGACGTCGAGGCAGTCGGTGACCCGGACGGTGGCCCGGTCCGCCAGCGCCGTACGCAGCTCCCGCAGTTGGGCCGCGTGGTCGATGCCGGGGATCTTGGGGGTGCCGCAGCAGCAGCCCCGGCACACGGTCACGGTGGGGCGTATCGCGCCCGGGGCGGCTGCGGCGCTGCGCGAGCGTTTGCTCATCCGGTCTCCTCGGCGGGGTCGGTCCGGGCCGTGTCGCGTATGGACGCGGCCCGGGGAGTCCGCACGATGATCGCAGAGCCCCGGGGCCCGCCGATGCCCGGGTCGGCGGAAAAGCGCCGGTCAGACGCCCGAAGGCCGGGCCGCCGGGCCGTCCCCGGTGGATCGGCGGTCCGGTGCCGATCCACCGCCGCCGGGCGGGACAGCCGTGGCGCTCCGGCCGAAAGCGCCGCCCGGAGCCGCCGCCCGGAGCCGGTCGCCCCGTATCCGGGTTCCGGCGGGGCGGGGTCCGGCCCGCCGCCCTCCGGGGCGCTCCCGGCTCCGTCGCCCCGCCGGACCGGGCTATGCGCGGGGCAGCAGTCCGGGCAGCTCGGCCAGTAGTCCGGCGATCCGGTCCCGGGGGATTCCGCCGCCCTGGGCGAGTTCGGCCGATCCGCCGCCCCGGCCCGAGAGCAGCCTTTTGACCAGGGCCGACGCATGGAGTCCGGTGTCGACGGCGGGCCGGTTGAGGGCGAGGACGAGTCCGCCGGCGCCGGTGGCGACGGCCACGGCGCCCGGCTGTCCGGCGGGGAGCCGGTCGCGGACGGCGAGGGCCAGGGCGCGGGCCTCGTCGGGGGTGCCGTCGACGGTGGTGGTGACGACACGGGTGCCGTCGGCTTCGACGGCACCGGCGGCGAGTTCGGCCGCCCTGGCCTCCGTGGCGCGGGCCTTGAGCCGTGCGTTCTCCTGGTCGGCCGCCTTCAGCCGGTCCAGCAGTCCGGCGATCCGCTCCGGCAGTTCGGCCCTCGGGGCGCCGAGCTGTTCGGCGATCCGGGAGACCAGGTCGCGTTCGCGGGCCAGATAGCCGAAGCCCTCCACCCCGACGGCCGCCTCCAGCCTGCGCATTCCGGCGCCGACCGACGATTCCGCGGTGAGGGCGACGGTACCGATCTGCGACGCGTGCTCGACATGGGTGCCGCCGCACAGCTCGCGCGACCAGGCGCCGCCGATCTCGACGACCCGGACCTTCTCGCCGTACGTCTCGTCGAAGAGGGCGAGGGCGCCCAGCTCCTTGGCCTCGGGGAGGGTCATCCAGCGCACTCCGACCGGCAGGTCACGGCGGAGCGCCCGGTTCGCTGCCTCCTCGATCTCCCCGCGGACGGCGGTGGAGAGCGCGCCGCGCCAGGGGAAGTCGAGCCGGAGATGTCCCGGCCGGTTGTACGAGCCGGACTGGAGGGCCGTCGGGCCGAGGATCTCCCGCAGGGCGGCGTGCAGGACATGGGTTCCGGAGTGGGCCTGGCGGGCGCCGAGCCGCCACTCGGGGTCGACGGCGGCCACCACGGGGTCACCGGCGGCGAGTTCACCGGCCGTGATCCGGAGCTGATGGGCGACCAGGCCGGGCAGGGGGCGCTGGACGTCGAGGACCTCCGCCTCGGCGGACGAGCCGGAGATCCGTCCGGCGTCGCTCTCCTGGCCGCCGGACTCGGCGTAGAACGGGGAGCGGTCCAGCACGGCGGTGACGATCTCGCCCTCGCGGGCGGCGGTCACGGGTCCGGCCGGGCCGATGAGTCCGAGGACCCGGGATTCGGTGGTGAGAGTCTCCCAGGCGCGCCAGTCGGTCGGGCCGTGGGCGTCCAGCAGGGCGCGCAGCGCCGTGGTGTCGGCCGTTCCGCCGGACTTACGGGCCCGGGCGTCGGCCCTGGCCCGTTCCCGCTGGGCGTTCATCAACGCGGTGAAGCCCTCGCGGTCGACCTCGACGCCCTGCTCGGCGGCCATCTCCAGGGTGAGGTCGACGGGGAAGCCGTAGGTGTCGTGGAGGAGGAAGGCGCGGTCTCCCGGCAGGACGAGTCCGCCGTCGGCCTTGACCTTCGCGACGGCGGCGTCGAGGACGGTGGTGCCCTGGCGGAGGGTGGTCCGGAAGGCGTCCTCCTCGCCGTAGGCGCGGTCGGCGATCCGCTCGTAGTCGATGGCGACCTCGGGGTAGCCGGGGGCCATCAGATCGCGGGCGACGGGCAGCAGCTCGGGCAGGGCCGGGTCCTGGTAGCCGAGCTGCCGCATGGCGCGGACGGCGCGCCGGACGATCCGCCGCAGGACGTAGCCGCGGCCCTCGTTGCCGGGGGTGACGCCGTCGGAGAGCAGCATCAACGCGGTCCGGACGTGGTCGGCGACGACCCGGAGCAGGATGTCGGGCTCGGGGGCGGCGCCGTAGCGTACTCCGGCGAGTTCGGCGGCCCGGTCCAGGACGGGCCGGGTCTCGTCGGTCTCGTAGAGGTTGTCGACGCCCTGGAGGAGGGTGGCCATCCGCTCCAGGCCCATTCCGGTGTCGATATTGCGGCGGGGCAGTTCGCCGAGGACGGGGTAGCCGGTCTTGCCGGGGCCCTCGCCGCGTTCGTACTGCATGAAGACGAGGTTCCAGAACTCCATGTAGCGGTCCTCGTCGACCGCCGGGCCGCCTTCCCGGCCGAGGGCCGGGCCCCGGTCGTAGTACAGCTCCGAGCAGGGCCCGCAGGGTCCGGGGACGCCCATGGACCAGAAGTTGTCCTCGTCGCCGCGGTCCACGATCCGGGCGTCGGGCAGACCGGCGACCCGGCGCCAGACGGCCCTGGCCTCGGTGTCGGAGTGGTGGACGGTGACCCAGATCCGGTCGGGGTCGAGCCCGTATCCGCCGTCCGCGACGGGGCGGGTGGAGAGGTCCCAGGCGTAGGCGATGGCCTCGTCCTTGAAGTAGTCCCCGAAGGAGAAGTTGCCGTTCATCTGGAAGAAGGAGGCGTGCCGGGTGGTCTTGCCGACCTCCTCGATGTCGAGGGTGCGGACGCACTTCTGCACACTGGCCGCCCGGGGCCACGGCGGGCTCTGCTCGCCGGTGAGGTAGGGCTTGAACGGCACCATCCCGGCATTGACGAACAGCAGGGTGGGGTCGGGGGTGGGCAGCGGTGCGCCGGGGACGACGGTATGGCCGCGGGCGGCGAAGAAGTCCAGGAATCGGGTGCGGATGTCGGCGGTGCGCACGGTGTGCTCCGGGGGTCTCGGGCGGGCTGGCGGGGAGTGCGGCGGGGACGGGGCCCGGAGTCCGGTTACCCGGTGGGCGACCGGACGTCCCACGGCTCACGCCGCGGGTGTCCACACCCCCGCGGCCGCCGGGTGGAGGGCCGCGTACTCCAGCGGGGCGGAGGGGTCGATGGAGACGCCGAGCCGAGCGGGTGAGGCGCCCGCGCGGACCAGCAGATCGCCGACGGCGGCGATCATGGCGCCGTTGTCGGTGCAGAGGGTCATCGGCGGCACCCTCAGCTCCACCCCGGCGGCGGCGCAGCGTTCCTCGGCGAGGGCCCTGACCCGGGAGTTCGCGGCGACCCCGCCGACCACGACCAGGGTTCCCACCTCGTACGCCCGGCAGGCGGCCAGGGCCTTGCGGGTGAGGACGTCGGCGACGGCCTCCTGGAGCGAGGCGGCGCCGTCGGCCACGGGCAGGTCGTCACCGGCGATCCGGTGCTTCTCGGCCCAGCGGGCGGCGGCGGTCTTCAGACCGGAGAACGAGAAGGCGTACGGATCGTCCTTCGGGCCGGTCAGCGGGCGCGGGAACGCCACCGCGCGGGGGTTTCCCGCGCGGGCGGCCCGATCGATCGCGGGGCCGCCCGGATAGGGCAGTCCGAAGACCCGGGCGACCTTGTCGAAGCACTCGCCCGCCGCGTCGTCGACCGTATCGCCCAGATGGAGGATCGGGTCCCGCACCAGATCGCGGACGAGCAGCAATGAGGTGTGCCCGCCGGAGACGATCAGGACCACGCACGGATCGGGGAGCGGGCCGTGCTCCAGGGTGTCCGCGGCGACGTGTCCGGCCAGATGGTGGACGCCGTAGAGGGGGACCCCGGCCGCGTAGGCGAGCGCCTTGGCCCCGGCGAGACCGACCTGGAGCGCCCCGGAGAGCCCGGGGCCGGTGGTCACGGCGACGGCGTCGAGGTCCGACAGCCGCAGCCCCGCCTGGTCCAGGGCCTCCCGGACCACGGGGGTGAAGGAGTGCAGATGCGCGCGGGCGGCGATCTCCGGCACCACCCCGCCGTACCGGGCGTGCTCGGCCATGCTCGATGCCACGGCATGGGCCAGCAGCCGCCCCTCCGACACGATCCCGGCACCGGTCTCGTCGCACGACGACTCGATCCCCAGCACGATGCGTCCTCGCGCCATCATCACTCCCTCGGCCACTGTTCTGCCTGTCGATTGTAGTTGCACATAATGCGCAATAAGCTGCGACGAAGATTTTTCCGGGGACCGATGAGTTTCCCCGGGGCCCTCGGTCGAAGATCATGACTGTTACGGCAGCACGACCGACGACCCCGAGGAACCACGATGCGCACTCTCATCAGCACCGCTTTCATCTCGCTCGACGGCGTCGTGGAGGCCCCCGGCGGCGAGGCCGGATACCGGAACGCCGGCTGGACCCACAAGAACGTCGAGTTCGTCCCCGAGGCGTTCGCGATCAAGGGCGAGGAGCAGGCGGAGGCCACCGCGATACTGCTGGGCCGGGTCAGCTACGAGGCGTTCAGCCCCGTCTGGCCGACCATGGCGGAGTTCGCCGAGTACAAGGAGATGCCGAAGTACGTGGTCTCCACGACCCTCACCGAGGACGCCCTGGTCCAGGGCTGGGGCGAGACCACGATCCTGCGCTCCCTCGACGAGGTCGCCGCGCTCAAGGAGACCGAGGGCGGCCCGATCATCGTCCACGGCAGCGCGTCCCTGAACCACGCCCTGTCGGACGCCGGTCTGATCGACCGCTACCACCTGCTGGTCTTCCCGGTCCTGCTCGGCGCGGGCAAGCGGCTCTTCAGCACGGCGGACACGGACGCCCGCACGCTGCGGCTGGTGGACCACGAGGTCTACTCCAACGGCCTGCAGAAGAACGTCCTGGAGGTCGTCCGCTGACCTGGGGCGCGCCCCCTCCGGCGGATCTTCCGGCGGCTCAGACCGGGGGCATCCGGTCCGGTCCGCCGAAGGGGCCCCCGGCCTCGCCGCCCGCGCGGAAGGCACGGCGGTAGGCGGCGGGGGTGGTGCGCAGGGCCTCGTGGAAGCGGCGGCGGAGATTGACGGCGGAGGAGAGGCCGACCCGGCGGGCGACGGTCTCCACCGGGAGGTCGGTCTCCTCCAGCAGCGCGCGGGTGGCCGCGAGCCGGCGGTCCAGCAGCCAGCGGCCGGGGCTGATGCCCAGTTGTTCGGTGAAGCGCCGGGTCAGGGTGCGGGTGGAGACCTGGGAGCGGGCCGCCATGTCGGCGACGCTGACGGGCTGGTCGAGCCGTTCCGTCACCCATTCGAGGAGCGGGGCGAGGGAGTCGGTGACCGGTCCCGTGGTGGGCAGTTCGGTGTACTGGAGCTGGCAGCCCTCGCGGTGCGGCGGCATCACCAACTGCCGGGCGATCCGCATCGCGTACGCGGCCCCCTGGTCGGCGCTGACGAGGTGGAGGCAGAGGTCCACCCCCGCGCCCGATCCGGCGCTGGTGGCGACGTCGCCGTGGTCCACGTAGAGCACCGCGGGGTCGACCCGGACCCGGGGGTACCGGTCGGCCAGTTCGGCCGCCTGGGCCCAGTGGGTGGCGGCCCGCCGGCCGTCGAGGATTCCGGCGGCGGCGAGGACGAAGGCGCCGGAGCAGATGCCGACGATCCGCGCGCCCCGCTCATGGGCCCGCCGGACCGCGTCGGCCACGGCCGCGGATATGTCGGCGGTGTCGTGCCAGCCGGGGACGACGACGGTGTCCGCGCGCTCCAGCGCCTCCAGGCCCGTGGCGACCAGCATGTCGTAGCCGCCGCTGGTGCGGACCGGGCCGGGGTGTTCGGTACAGACGTCGAAGGCGTAGCGGGCCGGGACCCCGGGGCCCGCCGGGTCGCCGAACACCTCGGTGGCGCAGGCCAGCGCGAAGACCGGCTGCGGCGGCCGGACCAGGGCCACGACCCGGTGGAGCGCCGGGGGCTTCGGCGGCGGACGGAGCGTCATGGCGTAAAAGTACCCCAGCATGTCGTTCCGGACACTGGGGCCGCCGGATGGTCCGGACCAGCATCGACGGGGTGACCACAGCACAGAGACAGCCGCAGCCCGAACTGACCGCCGGAACCGTACCGCCGTCCGCCGCACCGCCCGGCCCGGCCCCTTTGTGGGACCGGCGGTTCACGCTCTACTTCGCCGCCCGGGCCGTCTCGATGCTCGGCGACGCGATGATGCCGGTGGCGGCCGCCCTCGCGGTGGGCGCGCTGTACGGGATCTCCGGGGTGGGGCTCGTCCTCGGCGTCTGGACGGGGACGTTCGTTCTGCTGGTGCTCTTCGGCGGGGTCTTCGCCGACCGGTTCGGGGCCCGCCGGATGATGGTCGGCGCCGATCTCGTCCGGGTGTTCACCCAGGGGGTGCTGGCCGTCGCGTTCTTCGCCGGGACGCCGCCGTTCTGGCTGCTGATGGCGATGGCGGCGCTGGCCGGGGCGGCCGTCGCGATGTTCCTGCCCGGGGTGAACGGGATGGTTCCCCTGGTCGCCCGGGAGCCGCAGCGGGCCAACGCCACGCTCAAGGTGGCCGACGCGCTGGCCCATCTGCTCGGTCCGGCGCTGGCGGGGCTGCTGATCACCGTCACCAACGCCGGGACGGTGTACGCGATCGACGCCTCGACCTTCCTGCTGAGCGCCGTGTTCCTGGCGCTGATCCGGTTCGCGCCGGGCGGTGTGCCCGGTGCCGCCGCCCGGACCGGCCGGTCGCTGCGGCGGGAACTGCGCCAGGGCTGGCGGGAGTTCCGCGACCGGACCTGGATGTGGTCGGTGATCCTGATCTGGATGGTCTACGGCATGCTGCTGTTCGGCCCGCTGGTGCCGCTGGGTTCGGCGCTGATCGGTGACCGGCTGGGCTCCGACGCGTACGGCCTGGCGGTCTCCTTCCTCGGGGTCGGTACGGTGCTCGGCGGGCTGGTGGCGCTGCGGGTGCGCCCGGCCCGACCGCTGGCCGCCGGTGCCGTGGCGATGGTCCTGTACACGGCGCTGCCGCTGAGCCTGGCGCTCGGCGCCGGGCTGCCGCTGCTGCTGGCGGCGCATGCCGTCGGCGGTGGGGCCCTGGCGTTCTGGTCGGTGATGTGGGCGACCAGTGTGCAGACCCACACCCCGCCCGCCGTACTCAACCGGGTCACGGCGTACGAGCTGGCGGGCTCGGTGTCGGGGATCGCCCTGGGTCAGATCCTGGCGGGCCCGGCCACGGCGCTGGCCTCGCCCGACCGGCTGCTGCTGGTGTCGGCGGGGGCCGGGCTCGCGGGCTGCGCCGCCCTGTTCGCCGTCCCGGCCATCCGCACCCTGGGCCGGGCCGCTCCCCCGGCCGGCGGCCCGGGGCCGTCCTGAGGGCGGCGGGCCCCGTCCCCGACCCGGGAACGGTGACGGGGGCCCGCTGCCCTCAGCCGCCCTCGACGGTGCGCAGCGCCCGCAGCTCCGGTGCCGTACAGGGCAGGCCGTTGTAGCGCAGTACCTCGTTCAGGTTCACACTGACGACGTCCCGGCTCGCGACGGTGTCGGCGATCGCCCGGACGACCACGGCCTGGTCGGCGGTGAGGGCCGCGCCCTCCTCGTACGCCTCCGTGGGGAAGACGATGTCGAGGACGGACCGGGCGATTCCGGGGGCGGAGAAGGAGCTCGCCTCACCGAGGAGGGCGCACATCCGCCCCAGCAGTTCCCGGGAGTGTTCGGGCGGCAGCAGGGACAGGGCGCCGATCGCGTCGCCGGACGCCCCGCCTCCGGCGAACCAGAGGCCGCCGAAGCCGTCCAGTCCGGGCGGGTCGGTGAGCGCGTCGACGAGGGCCGGCAGGGCCCGGGCGGCGGGTCCGGCGTCGGTGCGGACCCAGGAGAGCGCGGCGCAGAAGGCGGCCAGCGGGTCCTCGTCGGCCAGGAACGGTTCCAGCAGGTCGCGGGTGGCGTCGCCGGGTACGAGGGCCAGACAGAGCAGCAGTTCGGCGAGTGTCCGGGGGTCGCGCCCGGCTCCCCGCCCCGCCTCGGCGGCCGTCAGCTCGCGCAGGGCGGTCGCGGCGGCCTCGCCCGGAGCGACCGCGAGCAGATGGAACGCGATCCTCCGCAGCTCGGGGTCCGCGCCGGGGGCTCCGGCGGCCGCCCGGGCCCAGGTCGGCACCGCGGCGGCGAGATCACCGTAGATGCGGTGGTAGGCGGGCTCCACGCCGTACTCGGCGAAGTACTCCTCCGGCTTCTCCGTACCGGCGGCCGAGGCGTACAGCCCCTTGAGCTGCCCGGTGGGTTCCAGATCGCCGTCGCGGGTGACGACATGGAGCACGAACTCCGGCAGGTCGGCGGCGTCGGGCGCCGCCTCGGCCAGGGCGATCACGAACCGCATGGCCGGACCGGCGACGTCGGAGACGGTGTGCTGGTGGAGGAGCATGTCCCACAGGACGCCCAAGGCGTATCGCGAGACCAGTGGTTCCGCCGCGGCGAGCCCCTTGAGCAGGAAGGGCACGTCCTCCGAGGCGCCGAAGAAGGGCCGGTACGCGGCCCAGTCGACCTCGTCGACACCGGCGAGGGCGGCCGGCGGGGACATGGTCCGCCAGCCGTGCAGTCCATGGGCGAACCGTCCCAGGTCGCCCGTGCGCCGGACCCGCAGATCACCGAAGCCGACGACGGGCCCCTCGGCGCCGTCCGGGCCGTAGAGCCGCCACTCCCCCACCGGGCCGCCCTTGAGGCCCGGCCGGACCGCGCCCTCGGCGATCACCGCGCCGGACTCGTCCAGGCCGCGCCACCACTCGACCGGCTCCGCCTCGTCCCCCGCCGTCGCGGTGGCCGGGCAGACCTCGGCCGACCGGGTGCCGTCCTCGGCGAACCACACCTCGGCCACCAGCGCGCCGTCCCGTTCGACCCGCTCGACCAGCCGGGTGTCGCCGTCGAAGCGCCGGTGGGCGACGGTGCCGTCGGGGAGGTCCTCGGTCTCGGCGTCCCGGACGCCCCGCTCGAACGAGCGGTGCAGTACGCGGTCGCCGTCGTAGCGCCACTCCCCTTCCAGCCGGTCCGGCCGCCACGGCAGATACTCGCGCCGCCGGACCATCCGGCCTTCGGAGAACTCGGCCACGACCGGCTGGTCCGCCTGGAGGTAGGGCTTGCTGCGCCAGAGCCGCCAGGTGCCGGTGGCGGCCCCCGTGACCGGGTCGAGCGCCGTCCCGGCCGCCCAGGACAGCAGCCCCGGCACCCAGACCGCGTCATCGGGTATCCCGTCCCGTCGCTCCGGCTCGGCACGCGGATCGGTGAACTCCGCCCGCTCCGTACCGCCGTCACCGGCCGCTTCGGCCGTCAGGCGCCGGGCCAGTTCCGGCTGTTCCTCGTACGCCGCGTGCAGCGCCGCCCCGGGCGAGGTGCCGAGGCCGAGGGCCAGACACGCTTCGACCGCCGCCGCGTCCCCGGCCCGGGCGGCCTCGACCAGCGGATTGCCCCGACCGGTGGTCCCGGGCCCGATCCGGGCGAGCAGCCCGCCCTCGGCGGTGTGGTACTCCGCCGACTTGAACGTGCCGTCGGTCTCCCAGAACCGGTGCAGGCCCACGTTCCGCTGCTCACCGCACGGTTCGAAGCGCTGGTGGTACCAGTGGCCGTGCCGGGTGGTGTGCTGGGCGACCTCGGGCACGTTCGCGGGTCGCGGCGGGATCGGCTCTCCCTCCGGATCGACCTCCGTGCCGTCCGCCGTATGGAACCGCTGCCGGATGAAGTACCCGGCCTCGTCGAAGTCCTGGATCATCACCCGGACGGTCTCCGGGAGCTGGTCCATCCCGGTCTCCCGCGACGGACCGTCGGCCCGGCGGTGCCGCAGCCTGACCCGCTTGCCCTCGTGCCACTTCCCCTCCACGGCGACCGAGCCGTCGTCGTGGAGCAGGATCTGCTCGCCGTGCGGGAGCCCCGCCCGCCAGTGCGCCGTCCCGGCGAAGCTGCCGTCGGCCCGCCAGCTCCGCCAGACCCCGGTTCTGCCCTCGGCGTCCACCGGCCCGAGGGCCCATCCGCCGTCCTCCTCCGCCTCGGCGTCGGCGGGGACGCCCTCGGGGCGGTCGGGGTCGGTGGCCGTGTCCATGGTCAATGTTCCTCATCTCTGCCGTACGCGATCCCGCGCCGGACCGGGACCGCTCGGGGCGGCCGGTCGGGCGGCGGTGAACTCCCGTCCGTCCAGGGGACGTTCCGCGCGGGGCGGTGTCCGGACGAACGGCGTCGGGAGAGGATGTTAGAAGCCGCCACCGACAACGGGGATCCGCCACCGGGAGCGCGACGGTATCGCCCGAAGACGCGCCGGGTCAGTCACCGGCGCAGGGTCGGCGGGTCCGGGGGTCGGCGGGGAGGAGTTCCGCCTCGGCCCGGGTGAGTTCCCGGTCGCCGATGACATCGCAGAGTTCCCGGAACCACAGGTCCGGTACGAGCTGGACGGGTCCCCCGATGCCTTTGGGGCCGCTGTGGAGCACGGTTTCGCCGTCGACGGACGCTCCCAGGAAGGAGTGCCCGGTGTGGGAGGACGATCGTTCGCCGGGGTCGGTGAAGGAGTAGAACGCCTCATGGCCGGGCTCGCCGATCCGGTAGACGCGTACCGCGTTGTTCGCGGCGAGGAGGAAGCGGTCCCCGCCTTCCAGGAACGAGGCGACGTACGGGGTCTCGTTCGATTCGGCGACACTGCGCAGGGGGCCCAGCTCCTTCCGGGGCGGGGTGCCGCGGCGCCACAGTTCGAAGATCGAGCCCCGGCGGAGGATCGCGAAGTACCGTCCGCCGGGCTCGAACTGGGCGGCGAGGATGTCGTCCCCGGTCGGTACGGTCTCGGTGATCCGTCCGCTGACGGTGTCGACGACCTGGACGCCGGGCCGGTCCTGGACGACGACGGTGACCCGGTTCGTCGCCGGATAGGAGTTGACCAGCAGGACGGCGTCCGGGGCGCCCCCGACCCGGGAGCGGACGGCCGCGGCGTCGAAGCGGGCCAGCCGCTCCCCGGTCCGCGGGTCCCACTGTTCGACGACGGTGTCCGCGACGGTGATCAGCTTCCCGTCCCGGTCGAAGAAGAACCTGAACTCGTACCGGGGCCGCTCGCCGCCCGCGCCCCCGCCGACGGGGAGGTCCCCGATCGACGGCGGCGGCGCGGGCGTCGGCACGGGGGCGGTGGTGGTGACGGTGGCGATCCGGCGCAGGGTGCCGGTGTCGCGGACGGCGACCACGTTCACCCCCTCCCGGTCCGCGACCAGCCGTCCGGTGCGGTCGACGGCGAGCGGGTCACCGCTGTCGGGCACCCGGCGGGGCGCCCCGCGGGGCGCGTCGGCGAGGACGCGGTTGCTGATCTCCTTCGCGTGGTGGCGCTGGATCCGGGAGCCGTCCGCCAGCACGCTGATGGTGTACGCGCCGTCGGGGGTGAGGCGCTGCTGGGCGACGGAGAGGGTCCAGTCGCCGGGGCGGAGCCGGACGAATCCGATCATCGGCCCGTCGCGGCGGACGTAGTGGAGCCCGGCGCCGGAGTCGACCAGCCAGGGGCTGTTCCCGGCCCAGGTCGGGACGGACGGGTCGGCGAGGCCGTTGCGGGAGAGGACCGTACCGTCGCGCAGGTCGACGACGGTGAGGCCGTGTTCGGCGCCGAGCGCGACCCGGAACCCGGAGCCGTCGACGGCCTTTACCGGGCAGCCGCCCGGTACGCCGTCCTTCTCCCCTGCCCGGTACACGCCGCCCTCCCGGGTGCCGTCCGCGACCCGGTGGACGGTGAGTTCGGCGGTCTTTCCCCGGGTCCGGCACAGGACGGCCCGGGTGCGGTCGCCGGAGACCTCGATCTCGTCGGCGCGGGCGACGAGCCGGGTCCGGCCGGTCGCGAGGTCGAGGGCGAGCAGTCGCTCGTCGTTCTTCTCGGCTCGCGTGGTGAAGGCGGCGAAGAGGAGGGTGCGGTGGTCGGCCGCGGACCGCAGGTTGAAGGGGGTCCCGGGTGCCGGGACGTTCCCGGCGAGGGTGCCGTGCGGGCCGTTCGCCAGGTTCCACCAGACGACGCGCTCGGCGGCGCGTACGGCGAGGACCGTGCCGTCGGGGGAGATCACCGGCTGGAAGACGTCGCCGCGGTCCTCGGCGGGGGCGGGGGGCCGGGGCAGCCGGTGGACCGGCCCGACGGGGTCGTCGGCGCCGGGCCGGATGTCGAACCAGGCGGCCAGGCCGTCCTCCTGGACGTAGGCGGCGCGGCTGCCGTCGGGCGCGACCACGACATCGCGAATCTCGTCGGGGGCCGGGATCGGTACGGTGCGTACGGGTCCGGTCAGGGCGCGCAGGAAGAGGGTGGCCCCGGAGCGGGCGCCGGGCGCGAGGACGACATCGCCGTCGCGGCTGGTGGCGACTCCCTCGTCGGCGAGGTCTCCGGAGAGCACCCGGTCGTAGTACGTGTACCGGAGGCGCTGGCGCAGGAGTTCGTTGCCGGTCTCCCGGGTGGGGGCGGTGTCGTGGGCGGCGAGGGCGAGCAGTGCGGCGCGGGCGGGGTCGGTGGCGGTGTACTCCTGGGCGGCCTGGACGAGGGCGCGGGAGGCGCCGAGCGCGGCCCGCTCCCGGCTGCCGCGGCGTTCGACGGCGTAGAGCGCGCCGACGACCACGATGAACGCCAGGGCCGCGGCGAGGGCGGTGTACAGGGCTCCCCGGCGGCGGGCGCGGGCGCGGCGGTGGGTCCGGCCGGTGTCCAGGTACTCCCGTTCGGCGCGGCTGAGGGCCGCCGCCCGGCCGGGGAGCCAGGTGTCGGCGCCCGCGAGGGCGGCGGCGGTCGGCAGATGCGCGGTGGCGCGGCCGGCGGCCTGCCAGCGGTCCATCTCGTGGCGGACGGTCTCCCGCCACTCCAGGAAGGCCCGGTCCTCGGCGGCCCATCCGGCGAACCGGTCCCAGCCGTGGATCAGCGCCTCGTGGGTGAGTTCGACGGTTTCGGTGCCGTCGGCGCCGCGGTCGGTGACGAGGAGCCGGGTGTGGGCGGCGAGCCGCTGGGCCACCCGCCACTGGTCGGGTTCGAGGTCGTCGCGGCGGGCGAGGCGCCGGGTGGCGGAGACGGCGCCGGGTGGCAGCCGGACGAGGTGGGTGAAGAGCCGCCGGGCCGCCGGTTCGTCCTCGGCCGGTACGTGTTCGGCCCAGACCCGGTCGGCGTGGTTGCCGAGGGCGCCGGTGACGCCGCCGAGCGCGTCGTACGCCCGGTGGGTGAGGCGGCCGTCCTCCTGCCGCCGCCACAGCAGGTCGAGGGTGAGGGCGAGCAGTGGCAGCGCGCCGGGGTCGGTTCCGGTGTCGGCGAGTACGCGGGCGGCGAGGTGGGGTTCGTAGCGGATGCCGGGGGCGGTGTCGACGGGGGTGGTGACGATCTCGCGCAGGCCCCGCTCGCCCAGCGGGCCGAGGGCGTGCAGACAGCGGCCGGTGACGGGGCCGAGGTCCGGATGGCTGAGGACGCGTTCGAGGAAGTCGGCGCGGAGGGTGCTGAGTACGCGGACTCCAGGCGGCGGTTCTTCGGCGGCGAAGAGCACGTCGGCGAGTTCACGGACGGCGTCCGGGGGCCGCTGGAACAACTCCTCCAGCTGGTCGACGACGATCAGCAGCCGGTCGGCGCCGGGCGCGGCGAGCAGCCGCTCCGTCACCGGGGCGAGGCCGTGGTCGCGGAGTTCGTCGCGGAGTTCGGGGATCCGGGCCAGCCTGCGGGTCTCGGAGGCGTCGGGCTCCAGGTGCGGCAGCAGCGCGGCGGCCAGCGCCGCCAGCGGGCCGGTCCCGGCCGCGGGCCGCATGACGGCGACCCGGGCGCCGTCCGCCCGCAGCCGGGGCGCCACTCCGGCGAGCGCCAGCGACGACTTTCCCGAGCCGGAGGGGCCGACGACGGTGACCCGGAACCGCTCGGCGAGCGCGCGGGTGATCTCGTCGCTCTCGGCCGCCCGGCCGTGGAAGACCGGGGCGTCGGCCTCCTGGTACGCCTTGAGGCCCCGGAACGGGGAGGGGGGCCGGACGAGCGGGGTGAGCTCCGGCCAGGCCGCCGCCAGTCCGCCGGTGGGGATCAGATAGCCGACCGCCGGTTCCCCGGCCTCGGCGACCGTGACCATGCCGACGACGCCGGAGAGCCGGTCGTCCCAGACCGGGCCGCCGCTGAAGCCCCGTGACACCGGATAGCCGTCGCCCGCGAGATCGGCCTGCACCCAGCCGTCGGCCTGCCGTCCCCGCAGGACCCCCGCGTGCCAGACACCGCCGGGGCGCCCGGCGGGGATGCCGAAGGCCCGTACCCGGTGTCCCCACCAGCCGTCCGCCGCCCCGGCCGGTTCGCCGCCGTCCGCCGTCGCGGGGTCGGCGTCGACCAGCCGTACGGGCGCGGCGCCGGGCGGCGGGGCCGCGAACCGCAGGACGGCGACATCGGCGCCGGGGGAGGCGTCGCCCGCGCCCGCCGGGCCCGATGGCGGCACCCACAGTTCGACGGTGGCTTCCGTCCGCGGCGCGCCGGGCACCAGCGGCAGGTCCGCCGGGATCGGCGCACCGGCCTCCGGTGGTGTTCCGGCCGGTGTCCCGAGGGCGGCGGAGACCACGTGCGCGCAGGTCAGGGCGATGGTTTCGGAGACCAGGAAGCCGACGCCGACGGGTTGCCGCCGGGCGTCGAGGATCCGCAGGATCGCCCGGTCCAGGGCCTGCGGGCCATCGGCCCCGGTGTCGTGTTCCGGTTCCGGACCGGATGGCTGGACCGGGTATGTCATAGGTCTCCTTCGTCGGGGCCCTCGCCACCGGGCGGCGGTCCGGTGTCACGGGCAGAGCCCACCGGTCCTCGCCTCCGCCGGAAGGTCGTCGCGTTCGTCCGCCGTGAGAGCGCGATGGCCGATGATCCGGCAGAGTTCCCGGCTCCACACCCGTGGATCGAGGGGCAGTACGGCGCCCGGCTCCTCGAACGTCGTCACGATCACGGCGCGCCCGTCCCGGGACACATCGGGGAAGAAGTACTCCCCCGTCCCGCCGTCCGGACGGCCGAGCGGATACGAGTCGTCGTAGCCGCGCCCGCCGATCCGGAAGACGCAAACGGCGCTGTCGGAGGCGGTCAGGAACCGTCCGCCGTCGAGGAAGACGGCCCGGTACGGGGTGATGGCGCTGTCGCCGAAGGCGGGCAGCGGGCCGATCGTCCGGCGCGGGGGATCCCCGTACCGGAGGACTTCCAGGCCCACGTCGCGGCGCAGGACGGCGAAGTACCGCCCGCCGGGGTCGAAGGAGGCGGAGAGGACATCGCCCGGGGTGGGGATGTTCTCCGTGGTCCGGCCGTCGGTGATGTCGACGACGCGGATACCGGGGCGCCCCCGCACGATCACGGAGATCCGGTTCCGGTCCGGATAGGGGGCGATGGTCAGAACCGCGTCGCGGTCGGTACGGGGGCGGAGCGCGGCGGCGTCGAAGCGGGCGGTCGGCCGGCCGGTGCGCGGATCCCACTGCTGGACGACGGTCCCGGAGACCGTCAGCAGCCGGCCGGTGTGGTCGAAGAAGTAGCGGAACTCCTCCTTCTGCTCGCGGTGGCTGAGCGCCCCGCTCACCTCCAGGTTCCGCCATCTGCGGTTGCCGGGCCGGGTCTTCGGCGGCGGGGCCGTGGTGACCGAGGCCAGGGCGCGCAGGGTCGACGCGTCGCGGACGACCACCGTGTTCCGGGCCTCGCGGTCGGCGACGAGCGCGCCGGCCGGGTCGAAGACGGGCAGATCGGTCCCCTGGGGGATCCAGTACGGCTTCGCCCGCTCGGCGCGGGCCAGTACCGGGCGGCTCCGCCCGGGTTCGGCCGGACGGAGTTCCGTCCCGGAGCCGTCCGCCAGGACGAGGAGCGACTTCTTCCCGTCGGGTGTCAGCCGGTGCTGGGCCGCCTTCGGCAGCCGGCTGCCCGGGGTCATCTCCATGAAGGCGATCATCGAGTCGTTCCACCCCAGGTAGGAGAGTCGGCCGTGCGACTCGGCGAGGACGGGGTGGGGGTCGAGCCGGGTGGCGAGGGTGCCGGGTGTCGGGGCCCGGGAGATCGTCCCGCCCCGGTCCAGGTCCAGGACGCGCAGTTCGTCGCCCCAGCCGAGCGCGGCCCGCCGCCCGGTGGTGTCGACTGCGTCGATCGTGCACATATCGGTGGTGTACGCCTCGTCCCGCTCGCGGTAGGGGCGGCCGACCGCCGTGCCGTCGGAGGTCCGGTGGCGGCTGATGACGGACTGCCCGCCCCGCTCCCGGCAGACGACCGCGGTCCCGCCGTCCCCGGATACGAAGATCTCCTGGGCGCCGGAGACGAGTGGGGTGGCGCGGCCGGTGCCCGGGTCGACGGAGAGCAGGGCCTGGCTGCCGCCGGTCGCGTAGACCGTGGCCAGCAGTGTGCCGTCGCCGGGGCCGAACCGCAGGGCGCCGGTCATCTCGGCGGGCGCGGGCACCGTACCGGCGAGGGTGCCGCGATCCAGGTTCCACCACACCAGTCGGCCCCGGACCCGGGCGGCGAGGGTGCGGCCGTCCGCCGATAACGCGGGCGCCACCACCGGGCCCCAGGAGGTGTCCCGGCCCGGCGCGTCCGGCAGCCGCCGGATCGGGCCGAGCGGTTCGCCGGACCCGGTACGGACCTCGAACCAGGCGGCCCGGCCGTCCTCCTGGACATAGGCGACGCGTTTGCCGTCGGGGGCGACCGCGACTTCCAGGACCTGCCCGGTCGACGGCACCTGCACGCTGCGGACCCGGCCGGACGCGGCGCCGGTGTAGAGGACCGCCCGGCCCAGTCGCGAGGTGGCCAGGACGACCTGGCCGTCCCGGGCGGCGGCGACGTCCCGGACGGTGCCGAGGACTCCGGAGAGCACCCGGTCGTACCCCTGGTGGCGGAGGTACTGCCGCAGCAGTGCGTGGCGGGCCTCCAGGGTCGGCGCGGTCCGGTGGGCGGCCAGGGCCTTGAGTACGCCGAGGGCCGGTTCGGCACCGGTCTCGTCCTCGGCGGCGATCGCGAGGGCCCGGGAGGCGGCTTCCGCCGCGCGGTCCCGGCTCTCCTCCCGGGTGGCGTGGAACATCGACAGGGCCACCAGGATCAGCAGGACGACGAGGCCGCCCGCGGAGAGCAGCGCCCGGCGCCGCCGGAGGCGGGCGCGGCGGTGGTCGTGCCCGGCGGCCAGGTAGTGCCGTTCCGCTTCGGTCAGTTCACCGGGCCGCTCGGCCACCCACTGTCCGGCCCGCGCGGTCTGGAGCGCCGTGGGCAGCATCTGCGGGGCGCGGCCCGCCTCCTCCCAGCGGTCCATGTCCCGTTGCAGGGATGCGCGCCACTCCAGGAAGGCCCGGTCGGCGGTGATCCAGCCGGCCAGTCGGTCCCAGGCGCCGATGAGTGCCTCGTGGGCGAGTTCGACGGTTTCGGTGCCCTCGGCGTCGACGTCGGTGACGAGGAGCCGGGTCCCCGCGAGCAGCCGGGCGATCCGCCGTTCCCCGGCGTCCAGTTCGGTACGGGACAGGGTCCGGCGGGTGGGCGCGGACCCGCCGGGCGGGATCCGTACGAGCCGGGTGAGGAGGCGCCGGGCCGTCTCCTCGTTATCGGGGGTCCCGGGGTTCTCTGGGTTCTCTGGGTTCTCTGGACTTTCGGCGTTCTCGGGGGTCTCGGATTCATCTGGTGTCTCGGGACCCTCTGAGGTCACACAGCGGGCCCAGGCCCGTTCGGCGTGGTCGCCCACCGCGCCGGTGACGCCGCCGATCTCCTCGTACGCCCGGTGGGTCAGCAGTCCGTGTTCCTGCCGCTGCCACAGCAGATCGAGGGTGAGGGCGAGCAGGGGCAGCCGGCCCGGTCCCCGGCCGGTGTCGGCGAGGATGCGGTCCGCGAGATGGGGCTGGTAGGAGATGCCGGGTAAGGCGTCGACGGGCCGGGTGACGATCTCGCGCAGCCGGTCCGGGGCCGGTGGGGCGAGGGTGTGCAGCCGGCCCGCGGTCTCCGGGCCGAACCGGGGGTGGGCCAGTACCTGTTCCAGGAAGTCGGCGCGCAGGGTGGTCAGTACGCGGACGGTGTCGGGCAGCGCGTCGCCGGTGAGCAGGTCGGCGCATTCGCCGACGGCGTCCGGGGGCAGTCCGAGGACTTCCTCGAACTGGTCGACCACGAGGAGCAGCCGGTCGGCGTCCCGCAGCCGCAGGAGCCGGGCCACGGCGTCCGCCGGTCCGTCGCGGCGGAGTACCGCGGCGAGTTCGGCGACCCGTTCGGGGCGCTCGGCCCCGGACACGCCGGGTTCGAGGACCCGCGAAGTCCCGGCCGACGACGGTCGACTTGTCGACCTCCCCCGCACGATCGCCCGGAAGCTACCACCGGTTCCGAATCACCGCAGGACA
>NZ_JBFADP010000031.1:0-99490 GCF_040641415.1 Streptomyces sp. NPDC020875
CCCTCGGGCGAGACCCGGGTATTTGGGGCGATGCCCGGGAGGGCCGAGGCGCTGGGGGTCCCCCCATTGCCGAAGGCATAGGGGGCGGAACTGCGCGTACGGCCACGACGGTGGGAGAGCCGCCGGATGTCCTTGCCCGGCTGGGCAGTGTGCGCGTCTGCGGCGGCGCTGTGGCTTGTCTCGCAGTTCCCCGAGCCCCTAAATGCTCTCCCTGGCACCGCTCCTGAAAAGGGGCACCCGCCTCTCTGGGAGGGCGGTGAGAGGGGCAACCAGGGGCGCGGGGAACTGCGCGAACGGCCACAGGCGGGCCGCGGGCCGGGAACAGCATCAGGCCCTCGGGCGAGACCCGGGTATTTGGGGCGATGCCCGGGAGGGCCGAGGCGCTGGGGGTCCCCCCATTGCCGAAGGCATAGGGGGCGGAACTGCGTGAACGGCCACGACGGTGGGAGAGCCGCCGATGCACCCCTCGCGCGGCAGGGGCGGCGTCGCCGCCGGGGGCCTGCGGGGCCATGCCGCGCGGCATAGAGTGGAGGCAGTCGGACCGCGAGGGTCGGAGTGCGTCATGGGCGTACGTACCGTAGAGAGCAGCGCCGCGGGCCCGGGGCCGTACACCACCGCCGGAGGCGGAGGCGGCGGCCCGCTGGCCCGGCAGGACCCGGAGATCGCCGAGGTGATCGCGGGGGAGACGGCCCGGCAGACGGGCTCCCTCCAGCTGATCGCCGCAGAGAACTTCGTGTCGCCCGCCGTGCTCGCGGCCCTCGGCTCCCCGCTGGCGAACAAGTACGCGGAGGGCTATCCGGGCGCCCGGCACCACGGTGGCTGCGAGATCGTGGACGCGGCCGAGCGGATCGCCGTGGACCGGGCCGCCGCCCTGTTCGGCGCCGAGCACGTCAACGTACAGCCGCATTCGGGTTCGGCGGCCGTGATCGCGGCGTACGCGGCGCTGCTGCGGCCGGGGGACACGGTGCTCGCGATGGGGCTGCCGTTCGGCGGGCATCTCACCCACGGTTCGCCCGCGAACTTCTCCGGCCGCTGGTTCGACTTCGTCGGCTACGGGGTCGACCGGGAGACGGGTCTGATCGACTACCGCGAGGTGCGGCGGCTGGCGCGGACGCGCGGCCCGGCGGCGATCGTCTGCGGCTCGGTGACCTATCCCCGGCACCCGGACTACGCCCTGTTCCGGGAGATCGCGGACGAGGCGGGGGCGCGGCTGATCGTGGACGCGGGTCATCCGGCGGGGCTGATCGCGGGCGGCGCGGCGCCCAGTCCGGTGCCGTACGCGGACGTCGTCTGCGCGACGACCCACAAGGTGCTGCGGGGTCCGCGCGGCGGGATGCTGCTCTGCGGCGACGAGCTGGCGGGGCGGATCGACCGCGCGGTCTTCCCGTTCACGCAGGGCGGGGCGCAGATGAACACGGTCGCGGCGAAGGCGGTGGCGTTCGGGGAGGCCGCGGCCCCGGCTTTCGCCGCGTACGCCCATCGGGTGGTGGCCAACGCCCGGGTGCTGGCGGCCGGTCTGGAGGCGGAGGGTTTCGCGGTGCTCACGGGCGGTACGGACACTCATCTGATCGGGGTGGACCCCGCACCCCTGGGAGTGGACGGGAGGACGGCACGCGGCCGTCTGGCGGCTTGTGGGCTGGTTCTCGACACCTGCCCGCTGCCGTACGGAGAGGGGCGCGGACTGCGGCTGGGGACGGCGGCGGTGACCACCCAGGGGATGGGGGAGGCCGAGATGGCCCGGATCGCGGTGCTCTGTACCGCTGCGCTGTACGCCGAGGGCGAGGAGGTGCGGACCTTGCGCGCGGAGGCCGCCGCGCTGGCCGGTAGATTTCCGCCTTATCCGGGGTGATCGCGATCGGCTGCAACCGTCCGCGCCGCCCGCTTGTCCTCCACCATGCGGCCACCACGGCTAGGGTGTGGGGCTGAGATGGCCAGCGATTCCTGTGGGGCAGCCCGTGCGTGATTATCTGCTGACGCTCTGTGTCACGGCCGCGGTGACCTATCTCCTCACCGGTCCGGTGCGGAAGTTCGCCATCGCGACCGGTGCGATGCCGGAGATCCGGGCGCGCGACGTGCACCGAGAACCGACGCCGAGGCTCGGCGGTATCGCCATGTTCTTCGGGCTCTGCGCGGGGCTGCTGGTCGCGGATCATCTGACCAATCTCAGCAGTGTCTTCGAGCTGTCGAACGAGCCCCGGGCGCTGCTCTCGGGCGCCGCCTTGATCTGGATCATCGGCGTTCTCGACGACAAGTTCGAGATCGACGCCCTGATCAAGCTGGGCGGTCAGATGATCGCCGCCGGTGTGATGGTCATGCAGGGTCTGACCATTCTCTGGATTCCGGTCCCGGGTGTCGGCACGGTCTCGCTCACCTCCTGGCAGGGCACCCTGCTGACGGTGGCGATCGTGGTGATCACGATCAACGCGGTGAACTTCGTCGACGGGCTGGACGGTCTCGCGGCCGGCATGGTCTGCATCGCGGCCGCCGCGTTCTTTCTCTACTCGTACCGGCTCTGGGTCGGGAACATGATCGAGGCGGCGGCCCCGGCCGCCCTGTTCACGGCGATCCTGATGGGCATGTGCCTGGGCTTCCTGCCGCACAACATGCATCCCGCGCGGATCTTCATGGGCGACTCGGGGTCGATGCTGATCGGTCTGGTGCTGGCCGGGTCGGCGATCTCGGTGACCGGGCAGGTCGACCCGGACACCCTGCGGATCTTCGTCTACGAGGGCTCCGCCCGGGACGCCACCCATGCCATGCTGCCGGTCTTCATCCCACTGCTGCTGCCGTTGACGATCATCGCCATCCCGGTCGCCGACCTGGTGCTGGCGATCGTCCGCCGGACCTGGAAGGGCCAGTCGCCGTTCGCCGCGGACCGGGGGCATCTGCACCACCGGCTGCTGGAGATCGGGCACTCGCACAGCCGGGCGGTGCTGATCATGTACTTCTGGTCGGCGGTCTTCGCCTTCGGTGTGGTGGGCTACTCGGTGCACTCCGCGTCGCTGTGGATCGTGATGGTGATCGTGGGGCTGAGCGCGGTGGGTCTGGTGCTGCTTCTGCTGCCCCGGTTCACGCCGCGGGCGCCGCGCTGGGCGGAGGCGTTCGTACCGCCCCGCTACCGGCGCCGTAAGCGCCCCGCGGGTACGGAACCGGAGCCCGCGCACTCCTACGCCGCCGGATCCGCCGAGGCGGACGGTACGGCCGTGCCCGGTGGTGCGGAGGAGTCGGGCGGGGCCCGCACCCGGACGCCGGAGGGTGTCAACGGGGCGACCGCGATCGGCGGCCGTTCGCGGTCGTCCGAGCGGCGGAAGGCCGGATCGCGCGGGTGACTTTTCCCATGTCGGGGCCTCTTAGCAGATTTGGCACCCCGAAATCCGTGCACACACGGGCGGGTTCACTCTCATGTGTGATGGCAGGCACACGTATGGGTAAAGGTCTCCTCAAATAGCTTGTGATACGATTCACGAGAACCGGCGACAGTGCCGAAGGACCGTAGTGCGACGGTCCTCCGGCCCCCGAGGACACGTCTCGGACCCGGCTTACGCTCGTCCATGACGACACCACTGCCACCACCAGCAAGCGGAGATGCCGCCATGCCGTCCAATGACGCACGCACCCTTCTGCACACCGCGGTTCCGACCGCCGTCACCGGCCTGATCGCCGTTGGCGTCGCCGCCGGGATCGAGGGCGGCAAGGGCGCGATCGGCGCCGCCGTCGCCACGCTGGTGGTCATCCTCTTCATGGGGATCGGTCTGGTGGTGCTCCAGCGCACCGCCAAGCAGTATCCGCACCTGTTCCAGGCCATGGGGATGCTGCTGTACACCACGCAGCTGCTGCTCCTCTTCGTCTTCCTGATGGTCTTCAAGAACACCGAACTCTTCGACCCCCAGGTCTTCGCCCTGACGCTCGTCGTGGCGACCCTGGTCTGGGTCACGGCACAGGCCCGTGCCTACATGAAGGCCAAGATCCTTTACGTCGAACCCGGGGAATCCGAGGCTACGGGCGCCCGGGAGCCCCGGAAGACGGGGTCCACGACGTGAAGAGTAGGGGCGGGATAAATGGCCTTTCGCGTTCCTGCTATCGTCCGGTTCCAACTGCGGCACTGCGGGCGCGGGCATCTGAGCTGACGTCCGCTCATCCGCGAGGCTCATGGCCCGCCCGCCGCCCCACCATCCGTTACACCAGTCCCGTGCCGAACCGCGGCTGTCCGCCGCGCCGACACAACGAGGTTGCCGTACCTATGCGCCACGCTGAAGGAGCCCGCGGTGAGTGCTGACCCCCAGATGCTCGCCTTCGAGGCCGACTGTCAGATCTTCAGTGGGTGTGGATTCAATGCCCCCGGGCTCCACACCTTCATGTACGACCCTCTGTTCTCGGTCGGTGGCTTCGATTTCAACAAGCCGATGCTGCTCGCCTTCGCGAGCACGCTGATCGTCGTCGGCTTCTTCTGGGCGGCCTTCAACAAGCCGAAGCTCGTTCCGGGCAAGGTACAGATGATCGGCGAGGCGGGTTACGACTTCGTCCGCCGCGGCGTCGTCTACGAGATCATCGGCAAGAAGGACGGCGAGAAGTACGTCCCGCTGATGGTGTCGCTCTTCTTCTTCATCTGGATCATGAACCTGTGGTCGATCATCCCGGTCGCCCAGTTCCCGGTCACTTCGCTCATCGCCTATCCGGTGGTGCTCGCCCTCCTCGTGTACTTCCTGTGGGTCGGACTGACCTTCAAGAAGCACGGCTTCGTCGGTGGCTGGAAGAACATCACCGGCTACAACAAGGAACTCGGCCCGATCCTTCCGCTGATCGTGGTTCTGGAGTTCCTGTCGAACCTGATCATCCGGCCGTTCACCCACGCTGTCCGGTTGTTCGCGAACATGTTCGCGGGCCATCTGCTCATCGTGATGTTCACCGTCGCCAGCTGGTACCTGCTGAACGGCATCGGCGTCCTGTACGCCGGCACCTCGTTCATCCTGGTCATGGTGATGATCGTGTTCGAGCTGTTCATCCAGGCGGTCCAGGCGTACGTCTTCGTCCTCCTGACCGCCAACTACATCCAGGGCGCGCTCGCCGAGCACCACTGAGCCACCTGTTCGTAGCGCACCACACCTCACCCCAGATCTCCGGTGGCCAACCCCCACCGGGTCCTTGAAAGAGAAGGAAGAACCGGCATGTCCCAGACCCTCGCCGCTCTCACCGGAAACGTTGCCGCCATCGGTTACGGTCTCGCCGCGATCGGCCCCGGCGTCGGCGTCGGCATCATCTTCGGTAACGGCACCCAGGCCCTCGCCCGGCAGCCCGAGGCGGCCGGCCTGATCCGTACCAACCAGATCATGGGTTTCGCCTTCTGTGAGGCGCTCGCCCTCATCGGCATCGTCATGGGCTTCGTCTACCCGTCGTAATCCCCGGACGGAAGCCCACCTCATTTCACGGAAGGCACTGATGTGAGCGCCCTGATTGACATCGCGGCAGCGGGGGAGCCGATGCCGCCGCTGCTCCCGCATCCCGATGAGCTCATCATCGGCACCATCGCCTTCGCGATCGTCTTCTTCTTCCTGGCCAAGAAGCTCCTCCCGAATATCAAGAACACTCTGGAAGAGCGCCGCGAGGCCATCGAAGGCGGCATCGAGAAGGCCGATGCGGCCAGGACCGAAGCCGAAAGCGTGCTGGAGCAGTACAAGGCCCAGCTCGCCGAGGCCCGGCACGAGGCCGCCCGGCTCCGCCAGGAGGCGACCGAGCAGGGCGCCACGATCGTGCAGGACATGCGGACCGAGGGGCAGCGCCAGCGCGAGGAGATCATCGCCGCCGGCCACGCCCAGATCGAGGCCGACCGCAAGGCCGCGTCCGCGGCGCTCCGCCAGGACGTCGGCAAGCTCGCCACCGACCTGGCGAGCAAGCTGGTGGGCGAGTCCCTCGAGGACACCGCCCGGCAGAGCCGGACGATCGACCGCTTCCTCGACGAGCTCGAGGCGGGCAACACGGTGAAGACGGAGGTCGCCCGGTGAACGGAGCGAGCCGAGAGGCACTGGCCACCGCACGCGAGTCGCTCGACGCGCTGACCGACAACACGTCGGTCGACGCGGCGAAGCTCGCCGGTGAGCTGGCGGCCGTCACCGCTCTGCTCGACCGCGAGGTGTCGCTGCGTCGGGTCCTCACCGACCCGGCGCAGAACGGCGACGCCAAGGCCGAGCTGGCCGGACGGCTGCTGGGCGGCCAGGTGGGCGGCGAGACCGCCGACCTGGTCTCCGGAGCGGTCCGCTCCCGCTGGTCGCGCTCGCGCGACCTGGTGGACGCGCTGGAGGAGCTGGCGAACATCGCCGACCTCACCGCGGCGCAGCGGGCGGGCGCCCTCGACGACGTCGAGGACGAGCTGTTCCGGTTCGGCCGGATCGTCGACGCCAACCCCGCACTGCGGTCCGCGCTGACCGAGAAGGCAGCGGCTCCGTCCCGCCGGGGCGAACTGCTCGACAGCCTGCTCGGCGGTCGGGCGAACCCCGTCACCGGGCGTCTCGTCGGACGACTGGTCACCGTGCCCAGGGGACGTAGCCTGGAACAGGGAATCGACTCCCTGTCCAAGCTGGCCGCGGCCCGCCGGGACCGGATGGTGGCCGTGGTCACCTCCGCCGTACCGCTCAGCGACGGCCAGAAGGAGCGCCTCGGCGCCGGACTGGCCCGGCTGTACGGCCGTGAGATGCACCTCAACCTCGAGGTGGACCCCACGGTCATCGGCGGAATCTCGGTCCGGGTCGGTGACGAGGTCATCAACGGCACCATCGCCGACCGTCTCGACGAGGCGAAGCGCCGGCTCGCCGGCTGAACACACCCAGTGTGTCGGCCGTCGCGCACCGCGGCGCACAACTGAACTGGCAAGACAGCGGCCCGGTTGGGCCGTGCAGAGATTGCAGAAGATTCCTGGGGGTCGCCCCCAGACCCCAAGAAAACTTCGGGCCCAACAAGGAGAGCAGGGAACCTGATGGCGGAGCTCACGATCCGGCCGGAGGAGATCCGGGACGCGCTGGAGAACTTCGTCCAGTCGTACAAGCCGGACGCGGCCTCGCGCGAGGAGGTCGGTACGGTCAGCCTGGCCGGCGACGGCATCGCGAAGGTCGAGGGTCTTCCCTCGGCCATGGCGAACGAGCTGCTGAAGTTCGAGGACGGCACCCTCGGCCTGGCGCTCAACCTGGAAGAGCGCGAGATCGGCGCGATCGTCCTCGGTGAGTTCAGCGGTATCGAGGAGGGGCAGTCGGTCACCCGTACCGGCGAGGTCCTGTCGGTCGCGGTCGGCGAGGGCTACCTCGGCCGGGTCGTCGACCCGCTCGGCAACGCGATCGACGGTCTCGGCGAGATCGAGACCTCGGGCCGCCGCGCCCTCGAGCTGCAGGCCCCCACGGTCATGGAGCGCAAGTCGGTCCACGAGCCCATGGAGACCGGCTACAAGGCCGTCGACGCCATGACGCCGATCGGCCGCGGCCAGCGCCAGCTGATCATCGGCGACCGCCAGACGGGCAAGACCGCCCTGGCCGTCGACACGATCATCAACCAGCGCGACAACTGGCGCTCGGGCGACGTGAACAAGCAGGTCCGCTGCATCTACGTCGCCATCGGCCAGAAGGGCTCCACCATCGCGTCCGTGCGCGGCGCGCTGGAGGAGGCCGGCGCCCTGGAGTACACCACCATCGTCGCCGCCCCGGCGTCCGACCCGGCGGGCTTCAAGTACCTGGCCCCCTACACCGGCTCGGCCATCGGTCAGCAGTGGATGTACGAGGGCAAGCACGTCCTGATCATCTTCGACGACCTGTCGAAGCAGGCCGACGCCTACCGCGCCGTGTCGCTGCTGCTGCGCCGCCCGCCGGGCCGTGAGGCGTACCCCGGTGACGTCTTCTACCTGCACTCGCGTCTGCTGGAGCGCTGCGCCAAGCTCTCCGACAGCATGGGCGCCGGTTCGATGACGGGTCTGCCGATCGTCGAGACCAAGGCCAACGACGTCTCGGCGTTCATCCCGACCAACGTCATCTCCATCACCGACGGCCAGTGCTTCCTGGAGTCCGACCTGTTCAACGCCGGTCAGCGCCCGGCCCTGAACGTCGGTATCTCGGTCTCCCGCGTCGGTGGCTCCGCCCAGCACAAGGCGATGCGCCAGGTCTCCGGCCGGCTCCGGGTGGACCTCGCCCAGTTCCGTGAGCTGGAGGCGTTCGCCGCCTTCGGTTCCGACCTGGACGCGGCCTCCAAGGCGTCCCTGGAGCGCGGTAAGCGCATGGTCGAGCTGCTGAAGCAGCCGCAGTACGAGCCGATGCGCACCGAGGACCAGGTCGTCTCCGTGTGGGCCGGCACCACCGGCAAGATGGACGACGTCCCGGTCCAGGACATCCGCCGCTTCGAGCGCGAGCTGCTGGAGTACCTGCACCGCGAGGAGTCCGGCCTGATGCTCTCCATCCGCGAGGGCGCCAAGATGTCGGACGACACGCTGACCGCGGTCGCGGACGCCATCGCCGCGTTCAAGAAGCAGTTCGAGACGCACGACGGCAAGCTCCTCGGCGAGGACGCCCCGGCCGCCAACGTCTCGAAGTGACGACGGAAGGGACCTGACTCATGGGAGCGCAGCTCCGGGTCTACAAGCGTCGCATCCGGTCCGTCAGCGCGACGAAGAAGATCACCAAGGCGATGGAGATGATCGCCGCCTCGCGCATCGTCAAGGCGCAGCGCAAGGTGGCGGCCTCCACGCCGTACGCGACCGAGCTGACCCGCGCGGTCACGGCGGTGGCGACCGGATCGAACACCAAGCACCCCCTGACCACGGAGGCGGAGAGCCCCACCCGGGCCGCGGTACTGCTCGTCACGAGCGACCGCGGACTGGCGGGCGGCTACTCCTCCAACGCCATCAAGGCGGCCGACCGGCTCACCGAGCGGCTCCGCGGCGAGGGCAAGGAGGTCGACAGCTTCATCGTCGGCCGCAAGGGTGTCGCCTACTACGGGTTCCGTGAGCGCAAGGTCGCGGGCTCGTGGACCGGCTTCACCGACAGCCCGGAGTACGCGGACGCCAAGAAGGTCTCCGCGGCGCTCATCGAGGCGGTCCAGAAGGACACCGCCGAGGGCGGCGTCGACGAGCTGTACATCGTCTTCACGGAGTTCGTGTCGATGATGACGCAGACGCCGGTGGAGAACCGGATGCTGCCGCTCAGCCTCGAGAAGGCGGAGGAGACGGACGGGAAGACCGAGATCCTCCCGCTGTTCGACTTCGAGCCGTCGGCGGAGGACGTCCTCGACGCCCTGCTGCCGCGGTACGTCGAGAGCCGGGTCTACAACGCCCTGCTCCAGTCCGCCGCCTCCGAGCACGCGGCCCGGCGCCGCGCGATGAAGTCGGCGACCGACAACGCGGGTGAGCTGATCAATACGCTCTCCCGACTTGCCAACGCGGCCCGCCAGGCCGAAATCACCCAGGAAATCAGCGAGATCGTCGGTGGCTCCAGCGCCCTGGCCGACGCGACCGCGGGGAGTGACAAGTAATGACGACCTCTGTTGAGACGGCCGCCGCCACGGGCCGCGTCGCCCGGGTCATCGGCCCGGTCGTCGACGTGGAGTTCCCCGTCGACGCGATGCCCGAGATCTACAACGCGCTGCACGTCGAGGTGGCCGACCCCGCCCAGGACGGCGCGGTCAAGACGCTGACCCTGGAGGTCGCGCAGCACCTCGGTGAGGGCGTGGTCCGCACCATCTCCATGCAGCCCACCGACGGTCTGGTCCGCCAGGCGCCGGTGACCGACACGGGTGCGGGCATCACCGTCCCGGTCGGCGACTTCACCAAGGGCAAGGTGTTCAACACCCTCGGCGAGGTGCTGAACCACCCCGAGGAGAACGCCAACGTCGGTGAGCGCTGGGCGATCCACCGCAAGGCCCCCGCCTTCGACCAGCTCGAGTCCAAGACCGAGATGTTCGAGACCGGCCTGAAGGTCGTCGACCTGCTGACCCCGTACGTCAAGGGCGGCAAGATCGGTCTGTTCGGTGGTGCCGGTGTCGGCAAGACCGTGCTGATCCAGGAAATGATCATGCGTGTCGCCAACCTCCACGAGGGCGTCTCCGTCTTCGCGGGCGTCGGCGAGCGCACCCGTGAGGGCAACGACCTCATCGACGAGATGGAGGAGTCCGGCGTCCTCGACAAGACGGCGCTGGTCTTCGGCCAGATGGACGAGCCCCCGGGCACCCGGCTCCGGGTCGCCCTGGCCGGTCTGACCATGGCGGAGTACTTCCGCGATGTGCAGAAGCAGGACGTGCTCTTCTTCATCGACAACATCTTCCGGTTCACCCAGGCCGGTTCCGAGGTGTCGACCCTGCTCGGCCGGATGCCCTCCGCGGTGGGTTACCAGCCGAACCTGGCCGACGAGATGGGTCTCCTCCAGGAGCGCATCACCTCGACCCGTGGTCACTCGATCACCTCCATGCAGGCGATCTACGTCCCCGCGGACGACCTGACCGACCCGGCCCCGGCGACCACCTTCGCCCACCTCGACGCGACGACGGTGCTCTCCCGTCCGATCTCCGAGAAGGGCATCTACCCGGCCGTGGACCCGCTGGACTCCACGTCCCGGATCCTGGACCCGCGGTACATCGCCGCAGACCACTACGAGGCCGCCATGCGCGTCAAGGGGATCCTCCAGAAGTACAAGGACCTCCAGGACATCATCGCGATCCTCGGTATCGACGAGCTGGGCGAAGAGGACAAGCTGGTCGTCCACCGCGCCCGTCGGGTCGAGCGTTTCCTCTCCCAGAACACCCACGCGGCGAAGCAGTTCACCGGTGTGGACGGTTCGGACGTGCCGCTCGACGAGTCGATCTCCGCGTTCAACGCGATCTGCGACGGCGAGTACGACCACTTCCCCGAGCAGGCATTCTTCATGTGCGGTGGCATCGAGGACCTGAAGAAGAACGCCAAGGAGCTGGGCGTCTCCTGACCCCCGGTGATCTGGTGAGGTGAGGGGGCGGGGCCCGTCCCCACCCCCTCGCCCTTCCTCACCCCCGCCACCGCCATTCCGGCCGCGTGCCGGAGCGGGCCCCGGCGCGATCGCGTACGGCGCCCTACTAGACTGATGAACCGACACCCGGCGAAGCCGCCGGGTGGTGACCCGAGGAGCCACCCTTGGCTGCTGAGCTGCATGTCGAGCTGGTCGCCGCCGACCGCCAGGTCTGGTCCGGCGAGGCCACCCTGGTCGTCGCGCGCACCGCGTCCGGCGACATCGGCGTCATGCCCGGTCACCAGCCGCTGCTCGGTGTGCTGGAGTCGGGCCCGGTGACCATCCGTACCAGCACCCCCGAGGGTGCCGGGACGGTCGTCGCCGCCGTACACGGCGGATTCATCTCCTTCGCCGACAACAAGCTGTCGCTGCTGGCGGAGATCGCCGAGCTGGCGGACGAGATCGACGCCCAGCGTGCCGAGCGGGCGCTGGAGCGGGCCAAGTCGGATTCGGACGCGGCGGCCGAGCGCCGTGCGGACGTCCGGCTGCGTGCGGTGGCGGTGCGCTGAGCATCGCGCCGACAGACGCCGACAGACGTCGCCCTCAGCCGCGGCCGGGACTGGAACCCTCCAGACCGGGTCGCGGCTGAGGCAATGCGGGTGCGAGTAGTTTTCGGTACGGGACAGTTATCGGGCTCGGTTCCGGGTCCGGGTTCGGATACGACGACGCGAGGAGGTCGGCGGCGATGTTCCTCGCGGTGCTGGTGAGTGTGCTCGCAGTCGTCGCACTGGTGGGGATCGGGCTGTTCGTCTTCGGGCTGCGCCGCCGACTGATCCAGCGCTCGGGCGGCACCTTCGACTGCTCACTGCGGTGGGACGTCCCCGACGACCCCGACTCGGCCGGCCTGCCGCCGGGCAAGGGCTGGGTATACGGCGTCGCCCGCTACAGCGGTGACCGGATCATGTGGTTCCGGGTCTTCTCGTACGCGCCCCGGCCGCGCCGGGTCCTGGAACGCGCCGCGATCGAGGTCGTCGGCCGGCGCACCCCCGAAGGCGAGGAGGAGCTGGCGCTCCTCTCCGACGCGGTCGTCCTGGGCTGCGTCCACCAGGGGACACGGCTCGAACTCGCGATGAGCGAAGACGCGTTGACGGGCTTCCTGGCGTGGCTGGAGGCGGCGCCGCCGGGGCAACGGGTCAACGTGGCGTAGTCGCTCCCGGCTGTGGGGTGCGCCGCGCCCTGTTCATGACCGGACGCGCTTTCCGCCCGGCGGGGCTGTGCTTTGTCGGCGACCGCGCGCCGTCTGTGGTTGCTCGCGCAGTTCCGCCCCCTATGCCTTCGGCGCTGGGGGTACCCCCAGCGCCTTGGCCCTCCACGGCGCCGCCCCGAACTACCCGGGCCGCGCCCAGCCGCCTGATCTTGTTCGCGGCCTGCGCGCCGTCTGTGGTTGCTCGCGCAGTTCCCCGCGCCCCTGGTTGCCCAGCTGACCGCCCTCGCGACGAGACGGGTCCCTTTCCAGAGGCGGCGCTGGGGAGAGCATTTAGGGGCGCGGGGAACTGCGCGACAAGCCACGGACGGCCCGCAGGCCGCGAACAACATCAGGGCCGCCGGGCGGGGCCCGGAACGGGGGAAGGGGCCGAGACGTGGTCTCGGCCCCTTCCGTTAACTCACGGGCGGCTCACCGGACGCGGTGGGCGACCCGGGTCCTCGCGGTTATTGCAGTCCGCTGTGGACCGCGGTGACCATCTCACCGTTGCTGGTGTCGCCACTGAACTCCCACCAGAACGCTCCGCCGAGGTCCTGGTTCTTCGCCCAGTTCATCTTGGAGCCGATGGTGGCCGGGGTGTCGTAGCCCCACCAGTTGCTGCCGCACTTGGCGTAGGCCGTGCCGCCCGCGGTGCCGGTGGACGGGCAACTCGTCTTCAGGACCTTGTAGTCCTCGAAGCCGGGCTCATAGGTGCCCTGGGCCGGTCCGGTGGCCGTACCGCCCGGTGCCGCCTGGGTGACACCGGTCCAGCCGCGGCCGTAGAAGCCGACACCGAGGAGCAGCTTGCTGGCCGGTACGCCGATGGCCTTCAGCTTGGCGATGGCGTTGGCGGAGGTCCACTGCGGGTCCGGGATGGGCGTGTACGCGGTGAGCGGCGAGTGCATCGCCGTCGGTCCCTGTGCGTTCCAGGCACCGAAGAAGTCGTACGTCATCACGTTGTACCAGTCCATGTATTGCGCCGCGCCCGCGTAATCCGCAGCCTCTATCTTGCCTCCGGGCTTGGGGTCAGCGGTGATGGCGGCGGTGACCAGGTTGTTCGCGCCGAACTTGGCGCGGAACGCCTGAGCCATGGTCTTCATGACGGCCGGTCCGCTGTTGTCGCAGGTCAGGCCGCAGGCGTTGGGGTACTCCCAGTCCAGGTCGATGCCGTCGAAGACATCGGCCCAGCGGGGGTCCTCGACGAGGTCGTAGCAGGACTGGGCGAAGGCCGCCGGGTTCTGCATGGCCTGGCCGAAGCCGCCGGACCAGGTCCAGCCGCCGAAGGAGTAGAGGATCTTGATGTGCGGGTACTTCGCCTTCAGCTTCCGCAGCTGGTTGAAGTTGCCGCGGAGGGGCTGGTCCCAGGTGTCCGAGACGCCGTCGACGGACATGTCGGCGGTGTACATCCGCTCGTAGTCGGCGTAGGAGTCGCCGATGGTGCAGCGGCCGTTCTGGACGTTGCCGAAGGCGTAGTTGATGTGGGTGATCTTCGCGGCGGAGCCGGAGGTCACCAGGTTCTTCACGTGGTAGTTGCGCCCGTAGACGCCCCAGTTGGTGAAGTAACCCATCTTGATCTTGTTACCGCCGCCGCCGGGGATGCCGGGGGTGCGGAAGGAGTGGGCGGCGCTCAGCGGGCCGAGCTGGTTGGAGTTGTCCCGGGCCTGGACGGTGTAGCTGTAGTCCGTGGCCTTGGTCAGCCCGTTGTCGGTGAAGGTCAGACCGGCGACCGTGGCGAGCTTGATGCCGTCGCGGAAGAGGTCGTAGTCCTTGACGCCCTTGTCGTCGGTGGCCGCGCCCCAGGTGATGGTGGCGCTGGTCTCCGTGACGTTGCTGGAGGCCGGGGTGCCGGGCGCGGACGGCGGGTCGTCGCCCGGGACCACGCCGCCGTCACAGGAGCCGCCGTTGAGCTTACAGTTGGCGGGGGCGCCGGTGCCGGTGCCGTTGAAGCCGAAGGAGGCCGAGGCACCCGGGGCCAGCGGCGCGGCCCAGGACTTGCTCTTGGCGGTCCAGCGGTCGCCGACGTTGGTGACGTCGGCGTCCCAGGCGGAGGTGACCCGCGTGCCGGCGGGGAAGTCCCACTCGACAGTCCAGGTGTTGATGGTGGTGGTACCGGTGTTCTTGATCGTCCACTTGCCCTCGAAGTTGCTACCCCAAGATGAGCCCTTGGTGTAGGTCGCCGTGGCCGAGGTGGCGGCCTGGGCGGGAGAGGCGAGGCCGACCATGGCGGCCAGCGGGACGACGAGCGCGGCCACAGCCGCGACCACCCGGGATCTGAGCGACCACCGGTTTCCGGGGACGTGCATTGGTGGGGGTTGAGTGCTCACGGGTACTCCTTGAGGAGGTCCGGACAGTGGGGGTGGGACCAGATGGAACCGTGCACTGGGCACTCTGCGTGGCTCACCGCAGCGTGTGTTCCGGTGAGAGTAGGAAGGTCTGGACCAATCGTCAATAGGTCCAGACCACGTTGCACCGCCCCGGCGAGACCTCTCCCGCCCCATCCGTCACGGCTGTGAGTAACTCTCCGTCATATGCCCAACTCCTGTGCCAGGACCGCGGCCTGGACCCGGCTGCGCAGTTCCAGCTTTCCGAGCAGCCTGCTCACATGGGTTTTCACGGTGGCCTCCGCCATCCGCAGCCGCTCGGCGATCTCCGCGTTCGACAGCCCCTCGCCGAGACAGGAGAGCACCTCACGCTCGCGCCGAGTCAGCGCGTCCAGGATCGAGGGGTCCGGCCCGCCGGGGGCGCGAACCGGCCGGGGTGTGGCGAATTCCGCGATCAGCCGGCGGGTCACCGCCGGCGCGATCAGCCCCTCGCCCCCGGCCACCGTCCGTACCGCCGCCAGCAGATCTGCGGCTTCCGTGTCCTTGAGCAGGAATCCGGCGGCCCCGGCCCGCAGGGAGCCGAAGACGTACTCGTCCAGATCGAAGGTGGTCAGCACCAGTACGTCCGCCAGCCCGTCGGCGACCACCTGACGGGTCGCGGACACCCCGTCCAGCTTGGGCATCTGGACGTCCATCAGGACGAGATCGGGGCGCAGTTCACGGGCGAGCCGGACCGCCTCCTCGCCGTCCGCGGCCTCCCCGACGACCTCGATGTCCGGGGCGCTGCGCAGGATCAGCACCAGCCCGGCCCGTACGGCGCTCTGATCCTCCGCGACCAGGACCCGTACGGGCGGCGACGGCTCGCCGGGCTGAGGGGCTTCCGGGGTCATGCGTCGGGCTCCTTGTCGTCGTGTACGGGCAGTACGGCGCGGACCCGCCAGACCTTGCCGGGTCCGCCGCCGGGTGCCGGTTCGGGTCCGGCGTCGATCTCCCCGCCGAGCAGGACCACTCGCTCCCGCATCCCCACCAGACCGGCCCCCGAGCCGGGGGCGCGGGGACCGGTCCGCGCGCCGTACGGGCTGGTCACGGTCGTTGTCAGCGATTCGCCCGTACGGTGGTCGAGGCTGACGGCGACCTGGCCCGGTGCCGCGTGCTTCAACGCGTTCGTCAGCGACTCCTGGACGATCCGGTACACCGCCTGTTC
Organism: Streptomyces sp. NPDC020875; assembly: GCF_040641415.1. Lineage (NCBI taxonomy): Bacteria > Bacillati > Actinomycetota > Actinomycetes > Kitasatosporales > Streptomycetaceae > Streptomyces > Streptomyces sp. NPDC020875. Next base: position 15,709 of record NZ_JBFADP010000031.1, read on the forward strand.
GACCGGGGCGGGGAGGGAGATCGCCCCGGGGCCGTCCTCGGCGGGGACGCCGTCGACGGTGGTGTCGAGGGTGAAGCCGAGGCCGCTGGCGGCGCCATTGGCCCCGGCCTGGGTCAGCAGCGACTCCAGACCTGCGAGCGACGGCCGGGCGGCGGGCTCCCAGTCGTCGCTGTCGCTCCGGAGCAGTCCGATCAGCCGACGCATCTCGGTCAGCCCCGCGACACTGTTCTCCCGGATCACCTCCAGGGCGTTCCGGCTGGTCACCGGGTCGTCCAGGGAGAGGGCGGCGGTGGAGTGGATGGCGATCGCGGAGAGGTGGTTGGCGACCATGTCATGGAGTTCGCGGGCCATCCGGGAGCGTTCGGCGGTGATCGCCTGGGTGCGGTCCAGTTCGGCCAGCAGGGCGGTCTGCTCGGCTCGCAGCCGGGCCGCCTCGGCCGCCTGGCGGTGGTTGCGGACGATGGCCCCGGTGGTCGCCGGGGCCAGTGTGATCAGCCCGAAGACCACCCCGAGGAGCAGGGATTCGGCTTCCTGGAAGATCGCGATCAGTACGCCGGTGACGGCGACCGTCAGTACGCCGGTGACCTTGGGGGCGTGCCGGGCGAAGCGGTCGGGGCCGTAGACCGTGGCGCTGTAGACCGCGTCCGTGAAGACGATCACGGTGACCAGCGAGCCGACCGTGAACAGGTCCCCGATCAGCGCCAGACAACTGATCGCCAGGGCGGTCAGGGGGCGGGTCCGGCGGAGCACCGCCTGGCAGCAGATCACCACCAGGGGCACGAGGGCGGCCCACGGCGGCAGCGGGCTGGTCTCCGGCCGCTGCATGAACAGCCCGAGCGACCACAGCAGGATGCCGCCGAGCAGCGACATCCCGGCGATCAGGACATCTACGCGATGGGGTCGGGGGAGTCGCACATCCCCATCAAACACGGCGGACCCCGCGGGCGCCTCGGACGGGGGAGTGAACCGGCGCTACATCGAAGGATGCAGTTCGGGGCCGGTGCATCTCGTCTCGGGCGACGACGAATCCGGGCGGCCCCGCGGGGAGCCTGGAGGGGTGAGAGGAGAACCGTCGTGATCGTCACCCTGATCGTCATCTGCGAGGTCGGCTTCTGGGTCCTGCTGGCGGCCGGTCTGGGGGCGCGCTATCTGCTGAGGATGCCCCGGCTGGGCATGGCACTGCTGCTCTGCGAGCCGCTGCTGGAGGTCGTCCTGCTGGTCGCCACGGCGATCGACCTGAGGAACGGCGCCGAGGCGAACTGGACCCACGGCCTGGCGGCGCTGTACATCGGCTACACCGTCGGCCACGGCCACCGCACGGTGAAGTGGCTCGACGGCATCGCCGCCCATCGCCTCGGCGGCGGCCCTCCGCCCCGGAAGGCCCCGTCGTACGGCCGGGCGCGCACCGCGTACGAGGCCAGGCTCTGGCGCGGCACCGTGATCGGCGCGGCGACCGCCAGCGCCCTGCTGCTGCTCGCCATCGCCTATGTGGGTGACAGCGGCCGGGACGGCAGCCTGTGGGGGTGGCTGGCCCAGGCGTGGCGGATCGCGGGCATCCACGGTCTGGTGGCGCTCTGGTACCTGATCCGGCCGCCGAAGGCGCCCGAGGGCAAGGACGACTGGGGCAACGACCTCCCGGCCGCGACGAGGGCGGCGGCGGCGGAGTCGGGGGACGACGCCGCCGACCGGGAGCCGGAGCGGGCCGCGAAGCGGCTCTGACCGGCGCCCCGGGGGCAGCCGCCGGGCGGGTCCGGGAACACGCGGGTTCCCGGGCCCGCCCGGCGCGTGTCGCGCGAATGGGCCTACCGCTCGCCGCCGGGGACCCACAGCACATCGCCGCGGTCCTTGTTCGCCGTCCTGGCCAGGATGAAGAGCAGATCCGACAGCCGGTTGAGATAGGTCGCCGTCAGCGGGTTCATGGTCTCGCCGTGGACCTCCAGCGCCGCCCAGGTGGAGCGTTCGGCGCGGCGGACGACCGTACACGCCTGGTGCAGCAGCGCCGCGCCGGGCGTACCACCGGGGAGGATGAAGCTGCGCAGCTTGTCGAGTTCGGCCAGGAAGCGGTCGCAGTCCGCCTCCAGCCGGTCGACGTAGAACTGCTCGACCCGCAGCGGGGGGTACTTCGGGTTCTCGGTGACCGGGGTCGACAGATCGGCGCCGACGTCGAAGAGGTCGTTCTGGACCCGGACGAGTACCTTCACGACCTCCTCCGGGAGCGCCCCGAGGGCGATCGCGGTGCCGAGCGCGGCGTTGGCCTCGTTGGCGTCGGCGTAGGCGGCGATCCTGAGGTCGGTCTTGGGCGCCCGGCTCATATCGCCGAGCGCCGTGGTCCCGTCGTCGCCGGTGCGGGTGTAGATACGCGTCAGATTCACCATACGGCCAGCGTAATGATGTCCCCGGGCCCCGGGGTCAGCCGCCCGGGCGGCGGATCGCCCGGGTGCCGACCGCCACGGCCGCCGCCGTGAGGGCGACGGCGACGAGGGAGCCGTAGAGCATCGGGGCGCCGGTGTACGAGCCGGTGTACGCGGCCCGGACCGCGTCCACGAGATGGCGCAGCGGCATCAGCCGGGAGAGGGTGTCCAGCCAGCCGGGTCCGATGGCCGTCGGCAGGATCAGCCCCGACAGCAGCATCACCGGCATGACGGTGGCGTTGACGATCGGTCCGAAGGTCTGCGGAACGGGCAGCAGGGACGCCAGGGCGTACGAGAGCGCCGCCAGCGCCGTGGCCAGGACGCCGACGAAGGCGAAGCCGATCAGTACGCCCGCCAGCGGTGCGCGCAGCCCGACGGCGAGCGCCGCGAGCACCAGCAGGACGGACTGGAGGACCAGCAGGGCGGCGTCCCGCAGGACCCGGCCGAGCAGCAGGGCCGTACGGCTCACGGGGGTGACCCGCATCCGTTCCAGGACGCCGTGGCCGCGCTCCACGATCAGCCCGAACCCGGCGAAGGCCGAGCCGAAGAGGACGAGCTGGAGCAGCAGCCCGGGTACCAGGATCTGCCAGGAGTCGCCCCGGCCGCCGAGCGGGAGTTCGGTGAGGAGCGGGCCGAAGAAGATCAGATAGAGCAGGGGCATCATGATCCCGAAGGCCAGATGGATGCCCGAGCGCAGGGTCTGGCGGGCGTAGCGGCCGAAGATCAGGGCGGTGTCGCGCAGCAGCACGGTCGGGTCGTCTCCTTGGTGAGCCGGGGGTGAGCCGTGGACGGGCCGGGGCGGCGGTGGAACACGGTCCCGGCGGTGGCGGTGGCGGTGATGGGGCCGGTCCCGGCGGTCGCGGTCCGGGCGGTGACGGTGCCGGTGGTGCCGGGGGTGGCGGTCCCGGGTCACACCGAGGTCGGACCGGTGCCGACGGGGACCGGTGTACGGCCGGTGACGGCGAGGAACGCGTCCTGGAGCGTGGCGCCGTCCGCCCCGGCGTGGGCGCGCTTCAGCTCCTCCGGGGTGCCCTCCGCGGCGATCAGGCCCCGGTCGACGATCACCACCCGGTCCGCGAGCGCGTCGGCCTCGTCGAGATAGTGGGTGGTGAGGACGACCGTGGTGCCCAGCTCCCGGCGGAGCCCCCGGACCAGCTCCCAGACGTCCGCCCGGCTGCCGGGGTCGAGCCCGGTCGTCGGCTCGTCGAGGAAGAGCACGGCGGGGCGGTGGGTCAGCCCCATGGCGATGTCGAGCCGCCGGCGCTCGCCCCCCGAGAGCGACGCGACGGTACGGCCCAGGAGGGCGTCCAGGCCGAGCAGTCCGGCCAGTTCCCCGGTGCGCAGGGCCGCGGCCCTGCGCGACAGGCGGTAGAGCCGTCCCTGGGTGGTCAGCTCCTCCCGCACCGACAGCTGGGGATCGAGACCGCCGGACTGGGCGACGTAGCCGACCCGGGCCCGGACCCCCGCCGGATCGCGGACCAGGTCGCGTCCGGCGACGGTGGCCGCGCCCCCGGTGGGCGGGAGCAGGGTCGTGAGCATCCGCAGGGTCGTCGTCTTGCCCGCGCCGTTGGGGCCGAGGAGTCCGACGATCTCACCGGCGCCGACCCGGAGGTCGATCCCGCGGACGGCGTCGACCGGGCCCTGACGGGTGGTGAAGGTCCGGGTCAGACCGGACGTACTGATGACTGCCATGCGCCCACCGAAGCAGAGTCGATGAAAGTTTGCAATGACTCCAAAGATTGATCGGCCATAAAATTGGAGTGGGTTGTTAAAATGGGCAGGATGCGGTAAAGGTAGGATGGCGGCATGGCCGAGGGACTGAGGGAGCGCAAGAAGCGCCGGACGCGGCAGCACATCTCCGACACCGCCACCGGCCTCTTCCTCGAACGCGGCTTCGACGCAGTCACCATCGCCGAGGTCGCCGAGGCCGCCGAGTTGTCCGTCAACACCGTCTACAACTACTTCGCCACCAAAGAGGACCTCTTCCTCGACCGGGGCGACGACCTGGTCGAACAGCTCTCCCGCTGGGTACGCGGCCGGGAGACGGGGGAGTCCGCCGCCGGAGCCGTACTGCGCGAGGTACGGGCCGAGGTCGAGGCCGTCTCGCCCCGGATCGGCCTCGACGCCGGACAGGAACGCTTTCTGCTGGTCCTCCAGGACGCGGCGACCTTGCGCGCCGGACTCGCCCGGCTCCAACAGCAGGCCGTCGAACGGCTGGAGGAGACCCTCCGCGAGGAGACCGGCACCGACCCCGGCGACCCGCTGCCCGCCCTCGTCGCGGGCCAGCTCGACTGGATCCACCGCTCCGTCATGGACGCCGTACGGCACGGGATGACAGCCGGACGGAACCCCCGGGACGTCTCCCGCGACACCCTCGCCGTCCTCGACGAGATCGAGACGCTGCTCTCCCCGCGCCTCCTCGGCTACGCCGTCCGGGCGCCCCGGCGGGATCCGAAAGAGACGGCCTGAGCCGCTCCCGGGTGTGATGTCGGCCGGACGGAGCGTGACGCGCATCTCTTCGGCACCACACGGCCGCCCGCGGACGCTAACCTCCGCCGAGAGGCGAAAAAGTGAACGAGTGTTAAGGGGTGTCGCCGTGGCCGGGAAGCTCGCCGTCATCGGGGCCGGACTCATGGGGTCCGGTATCGCACAGGTCTCCGCCCAGGCGGGCTGGGACGTCGTACTGCGCGATATCACCGACGACGCCCTGACCCGTGGCACCGACGCGATCAGAGCCTCGTACGACAAGTTCGTGTCCAAGGGGAAGCTCGCCGCCGAGGACGCCGAGGCGGCGCTCGCCCGGATCACCACCACCACCGAACTCGAAGCGGTCGCCGACGCGGATGTCGTCGTCGAGGCCGTATTCGAGAAGCTTGAGGTCAAGCACGAGATCTTCCGGACGCTGGACAAGATCGTCCGGGCCGACGCCGTGCTCGCCTCCAATACCTCCGCCATCCCGATCACCAAGATCGCGGCGGTCACCGAACACCCGGAACGCGTCGTCGGCGTGCACTTCTTCTCGCCGGTACCGATGATGCAGCTGGTCGAACTGGTCCGCGGCTACAAGACCAGTGACGAAACCCTCGCCACCGCGCGCTCCTTCGCCGAGTCCGTCGGCAAGACCTGCGTCGTCGTCAACCGCGACGTCGCCGGATTCGTCACCACCCGGCTGATCTCGGCACTGGTCGTGGAGGCGGTGAAGCTGTACGAGAACGGCGTCGCCTCCGCCGAGGACATCGACCTCGCCTGCAAGCTCGGCTTCGGCCACGCCATGGGGCCGCTGGCCACCGCCGACCTCACCGGCGTCGACATCCTGATGCACGCCACCGGCAACATCTACACCGAGTCCCAGGACGAGAAGTTCGCCCCGCCGGAGCTGATGCGCCGGATGGTGGACGCGGGTGACATCGGACGCAAGAGCGGGCAGGGCTTCTACACGTACTGACGCGGACCACCGCGTCCGGTGCTGAAGGGCGCGCCCCGGCGCGCCCCGACCACCCCGCCGATACCGGAACGGGCCGCTGCCACGGCCCGTACGACCGGGCCCACCGGCCTCGTCGATCACCCTTAGGAGTGATTTCGGTATCGGTTCGCTTACAACCAGCAACTGTGCGGCCCGTTGGGCCGTCAGTTGATGGAGAACCGCAGTGGACTGGACGGGCCGAACGGACCCGCGGGGCCGACGGGACCGGCGATGCGAACGGTCCGCACGGCGACGGACGACAGTAAAGACGGCCGCGGCGCGCCGGGACGGCGCCCGCGCGGCGCCGTACGGCTCCCGCCGCACGGCGGTCGAAGCACATCTCGGGGAGAGCGTATGCACATCAGGGGCGACCACACCGAGCTGGTCGTCGGGGGCCGCCTCGACGTCCGCAGCGCGGCGGACGCCCGTACGGTCCTGCACTCGGCCGTCGACGACGGGGACGGGGACCTGGTGCTCGACCTCACCGGCCTCGACTCCTGGGACGCCACCGGGCTCGGGGTCATCATGGGCGCCCACCGCCGTGCCGGGCGCTGCGGACGACGGCTCGTACTGCGCGGGGTACCCCCGCAGATGCAGCGCCTGCTGGTCGCCACCCGCCTCCACCGCATCCTCGCGATCGAGGGCGGCCTGGCGGCGGAGTCGCTGCCACGCGTCTGACACCGCCTCGCGTTTCCAATTTCCAAGGGCGGCCGGCCGTTGTTCGCGGTCCGCGGCCCGCAGGCGGCTGTTCGCGCGGTTCCGCCCCCTGTGCCTTCGGCGATGAGGGAACCCCCAGCGCCTTGGCCACCCCGGGCACCGACCCACTACCCGGGTCACGCCCAGCGCCTGAACCTTGTCGGCGGTCTGCCCCGCCGTCGTGGCTTGTCGCGCAGTTCCGCCCCCCTGAATGCCTCCCCGGGACCGCCCCTGAGATGGGGAGCCCGCCTCTCTACGAGGGTGGTCAGGAGGGCAACTCAGGGGCTCGGGGAACTGCGAGACAAGCCACTCACGGTCCGCAGACCGCGAACAACATCAGGCAGCCGGGCGCGCGGCCCGGGAGAGGCGTGGAAGGGTGGCGCGGGGAGTTCTCATGGGATCGTGATGTGACCGACCGCGCGGTACCCCTGGTGTGGGGGGATACGCTGCCAGCGTCCAGGGTTCGGTTCCGCCGCCGCCCCCTGCCCGCCGCCGCGCCCCGTGCAACGGATCGCCGCGGCGCTCAACCGCGTGACGACACCTGACGACATCTCCGGGGGGCCGGAAACCAATGGAGCCGATGAAGCCGAGGGAGACGATGAAGAGGGCCAGCTCCGGCGAGAGCAGTGGCATGCCGCGTGCCCCGCGCGACCCCGCGGTGGAGGGCTTCGCCCACCCCGCCGCCGGAACCGCGCGGATCGTCCCCGTGCTCGCGGGCGACCATCTGCTCTCCGTCAACCCCGTCGACGGCAGCGAGATCGCGCTCCGCCCGCCCGGCGGCGCGCCCGGCGACCAGGACTGGCCCGAGCCGCCCCGGCGCCGTACCGACGCCGAACGCGCCGCCCACGACCGGGCCGGTCAGCCGCCCGTGCCCGCCGGGCCCGCCGCCCCGCCCGTCGCCCTCGTCGAACGCGACGAGATCCGCGAACGACTGACGGGGCTGCTGCGCCGGGGCCGTTCCGTACGCCTCACCGGCCCGCCCGGCTCCGGCCGTACCGCCCTGCTCGACCTCGTCGCCCAGGACTGCGCCGGGCTCGCCCCCGACGGCGTGATCCGGCTCAACGGGGCGGGCCGTACCGCGACCGACCTGCTGTACGCGCTCTACACCACCGTGTACCGCACCGACCGCTACCGGCCCGACCGCGCCGAACTCCTCACCCATGTCGCCGGGATCGGCGCCGTCGTCGTCCTCGACGACCTGGAGACCGGCGGCCCGGCCCTGGACGACCTGCTGGACTCCGCGCCCGAGTGCGCCTTCCTGGTCGCCGCCCGGCCCGCCGACGACCCGTCCGCGGACGACACCCGAGGCCCCCTCGCCGACCACATCGAACTCGAAGGACTCAGCCGCGCCGGGGCGCTCCGACTGCTCACCGGACTCGTCGGCCGTGAACTGACCGAGGACGAACGGAACTGGGCGGGCGACCTCTGGTTCGAGTCCGAGGGGCTGCCGCTCCGCTTCGTCCAGGCCGGTGCCCTGCTGCGGCAGTACGACGCCCTGCGCGCCGACACCGGGACCGGTGCGGGCGCCGCCGGAGACCCGGACGACGACGCCGCCGAGGACGCCTCGCCGTTCGAGGCGCCCGCGAACCGTTCCGTACGGCTGCCGACGCTCGGCCAGGGCGCGGCGCCCGCCGCGCTGCTCGCCTCCCGGCTCAGCGAATCGGCCCGGGAGACCCTGCGCTTCGCCGTCGCCCTCGGCGGCGAGGTGCCGCACCAGGCACACCTGCCCGCCCTCATCGGCGACACCCACGCCGATACGGCCCTCGGCGAACTCACCGGCTGCGGACTGCTGTCGCCCGCCGGATCCCGCTACCGGCTCGCGCCCGGCGCGCTCGACCAGCTCAAGGAGAAGGGGTACGGGGCCGACGGCACCGACCCCGTCCGGGCGGGCGCCCGCGCCCACACCGCCGCCGGGCACTACGCCTGGTGGACCGCGCACCCCTCGGTCAGCGCCGAACGCGTCGCCGTCGAGACCGACGCCGTACTCGCCACCCTGTCGGCGCTGCTGACGGACCGGGTACCCGGACACATCAGTACGGCCGTACGGCTCGCCCGCGCCGCCGCCCCCGTCTTCGCCGCCGGACTCCAGTGGACGGCCTGGGAGAGCGCGCTGCGGATGGGCTCCGAAGCGGCCCGAATAGCGGGGGAGGTCGCCGAGGAGGCGTACTTCCACCACGAACTCGGCGTACTCGCCCTCTGCACCGAACGCCTCGGCCGGGCCCGGGCCGAACTGGAGGCGTCCATCGCCCTGCGCGGCGCGCTCGCCGACAAGAACGGCACCGTCGCGGGCCGCCGGGCCCTCGCCCTGGTCACCGACCGGGAGACCCGGGCCGCCGGGCCCGCCGCGCTCACCGCGGCGCCGGAGCCCCGGGCCATCGGCCCGGGCGGCCCGGCCAAACCCCAACTCGTCCCGGTCCCCGTACCGGCGGCGGTCCCGCCGCCGCTCGCCGACCCGGTGCCCGACGAGCCGCCCGCGCCCCTGGAAGCCTGGCCGGAGGTACGGTCCGACGACCATCCGCCGCTCGCCGTGCCGTCCCGGCCGCCGCTGTCGATCGGCGGCGGGGCGGCGATCTCCGAACCGCTGACCGTGCCCCAGCCGGTCATCGATATGGCACAGACACCCGGATTCGGCGACGAACGGCCCGGGAAACCCGGCGGACGGCGGCCGGGACGCCGCCTCGGAGTACTGCTCGGCGCCCGGCGCAACCTGGTCGCGGCGGGCGCGGGCGCGGTCATCGTCGCCGCCCTCGGCACCTTCCTCACCATCGCCCCCGCCTCCGACGACAAGGCGCCCACGACCCGGGTGGGGACCGGCGAGTCCGCCACCGAGGACGGGACGCGGGAGGAGCCGCCGCAGACGACGGACGCCGCGCCGGAGGACCCGCCCGGCACCGTCGACCCGACCCGGTCCGCGTCCCGGGTGCCGACGGAGCCTTCGGCCTCGCGGCAGGCCCCGGAGTCCCCGCGGCCCACCCGGTCCACGGCCCCGCAGGAACCCGGGCCGACCCGTTCGACGCCGTCCCGGCCGTCGCGACCGGGCTCGACCGCGCCGACGAGCCGGCCGCCGTCGTCGTCGGCGCCCGCGTCCTCGAAGCCGCCGTCCCCCTCGGCGCCCGCGTCGTCCAAGCCGCCGACGGTCTCGCAGTCGCCGCCGCAGGCGGAGTCGGCGCCGGTCGCCTCCGGCACGTCCACGTCCTCCGCCCCGGCCCCCCAGCCGCAGCCGGGTGCCAGCGATTCGCCGTAGTCCCTCGCGCTCTCCCCCTTATCGCCCTTGAGAGGCGGCCCGTCTCTCTGCGAGGGCGTCAAGAGGGGCAACCAGGGGCGCGGGGAACTGCGCGAGCAACCCACGACGGCGCGCGGGCGGAACTCCGAACAGAAGGTCTACGGCGAGCTGCCGCCCCGGGCTCCAGGGGCGGTCGCGTCTGCGGACGACCGTACGTACCGGGCCGCGCCCGGTCGGTGGCTGGTCGCGCAGTTCCCCGCGCCCCTGGTTGCCTTCCTCGCAGCCCTCGTGAGAGTCGGGCCCCTTCTCAGAGGGGCCTCAAGACGGAGAACTCGGGGGCGCTGGAGGTCCCCCCGGAGAATCAGAAGAGGCGGAGCTTGTCGTCCTCGATGCCGCGGAGCGCGTTGTAGTCCAGGACCACGCAGCCGATGCCGCGGTCCGTCGCCAGGACCCGGGCCTGGGGCTTGATCTCCTGGGCCGCGAACACGCCGCGGACCGGCGAGAGATGCGGGTCGCGGTTCAGCAGCTCCAGATAGCGGGTCAGCTGCTCGACGCCGTCGATCTCGCCGCGCCGCTTGATCTCGACCGCGACCGTCGCGCCGGCGCCGTCCCGGCAGAGGATGTCGACCGGGCCGATGGCCGTCGGGTACTCGCGGCGGATCAGGCTGTAGCCCTCGCCCAGTGTCTCGATCCGGTCGGCGAGGAGTTCCTGGAGGTGGGCCTCGACACCGTCCTTGATCAGACCGGGGTCGACTCCCAGCTCGTGGGAGGAGTCGTGGAGAACTTCCTCCATGGTGATGATCAGCTTTTCGCCCGCCTTGTTGATGACCGTCCAGACGGTGCCGTCGCCCTCCTTGAGGGTGCAGGGCGGGGACATCCAGTTCAGCGGTTTGTACGCCCGGTCGTCCGCGTGGACGGAGACGCTGCCGTCGGCCTTCACGAGGATCAGACGGGGAGCGGAGGGGAGGTGGGCGGTGAGCCTGCCCACGTAGTCCACGGAGCAGCGAGCGATGACGAGGCGCATGGTCGGCAACGCTACTCGACGCACACGGCGGCGCGCGATTCCGCCTGCGCTCCTCCGTCCGCACCCGGTACTGAGCTTGGCTGAGCGCCTTCGGGTCGTCCCACTTGTCCCCGTTCGTTTCTGGCTGGTTGTATGCCCAATCTTCTGGTGCGGGCGGGACGGCGCACTTACCGTGGATGCGGGAGGTCGTCGGCCGTGCACTCTGCGTCGTCATGCGCCATGCCCATGTCGGCGTATTCGGTGCCGTTCGATGCCTTCTTCCCTGCCCGTAAGGCCCCCTGGGGATGGGGGGTCGCGAGAGGAGAACCCATGTCGCTCGACGTCTCACCGGCTCTGTTGGAACAGGCCGAGCGAGGCGAGGTCGACGAAGCCGCCTTCGTCGACTGCGTCCGGACCTCCCTGCCCTTCGCATGGGAGATGATCAGTTCCCTGGTGGCCCAGCTGAAGGTCGACGGCGGTGAGTTCGCCGACAACCAGACGCCTCCGCCGGACGAGCAGGCACGTGGCCAACTGCTGCGCGCGCTGGCGAGTGACGCCATTCGCGGTGCGCTCCAGCGGCACTTCGGAGTACGTCTCGCGTTCCAGAACTGCCACCGCGTCGCGGTGTTCCCGCTGGACCCGTCGGTGGACGAGCGGCTCGCCCGCTTCACCTCGCCCCGGGGACAGCTGCTCAACCAGTCGCCGGAGCTACGCGACTGCTGAGACCTGTGCGCGGTGACGGAGCGGCCTCGCATCGCGGGAGATGCGGGGCGTCCGGCCGTGCGGAGAGGGCGGCTCCGTAGGCCCCCCGCCGGGACGTTCCCGGACGGGGGGCTAGGCCGTCTCTTTCGGATTTTGCTGGGGCTCGCGTGCCCTGGCACCGCGCCTCGCCGCGTTGTCGTCAATCGCCAATGGCCCCCTGCGCCTAACGGCGCGGGCGGTACCCCCACCGCAGTGGCTCATTCCTCCGCCTTGCGATCCACGGCACCAGACCCCGCTCCCTATCCCAGCCTGATCCGAAAGAAACGACCTGGCCGCGCCCGGTGCTCAGACCAGCAGTGGCAGTACCTCACCGGCCAGGCCGCGCAGCGTCGCCTCGGTGGCGGCCGGGTCGCCGGAGCCCTCGGCGAGCAGGGCGAACCGGGTGATGCCGGTACGCTCCGCCGTGGCCGCCAGCCGGTCGGCCGCGAGCCGGGGCGGTCCCACCGGGTGGAGCGAGCACAGCAGTTCGGTGTACGCCACCGGATCGCGCATCGCCCGCGTCCTGTCGTCGACGGTCCGATGAGCGCCGAGCCCGAGGCGCAGCCACCCCGGCATCGCCTTCAGCAGCCGCTCGCGGGCGTCCCCGGCCCGGTCGTCGAGCTGGACCACCCCGGCCGAGACATGTCCGGCGGCGGCCACGTCGTCGGGGGAGTGGCCGGCCGCCAGGGCGTGCCGCCGCCAGAGGGCGACCATCTCCGCCTTCTCCTCGTCGTCGCAGTGCATGCCGAGCAGCATCGGCAGTCCCCGCTCCCCGGCGGTCCGCACCCCGCCGGGGGAGGTACACGCGACCACGACCTCGGGGTGCGGGGCCGGGCCGCCGGGCCGGGCGGGGGCCTCCAGCAGCAGCGGGCTCTCCAGCAGATCCGCCGGGCGCGGTACGACGTCGACCGCGCGGAACCGGTAGCGCTCGCCGTCCGCGCCGACCGCGGGCTCCCGGAGCCAGCGCAGCAGCAGATCGAGCGACTCGGGGAAGCCCGACTCGTACGCCCCGATGCCCGAGCCGAAGACCTCCAGATCGATCCAGGGGCCGCCCCGGCCGACTCCGAGGGAGAACCGCCCGCCGCTGGTGATGTGGAGCAGCGCGGCCTGCTCGCCGAGCGCCACCGGATGGGCGTTCGGCAGCACGCTGACCGCCGTCCCGACGCCGATCCGGCGGGTCCGGCCCAGCAGCAGCGCCGCCAGGGTGACGGCCGACGGGCAGACGCCGTACGGCACGAAATGGTGTTCCGCCAGCCAGACGGAGTCGAGCCCGGTCTCCTCGGCGATCTCGGCCGTCCGCACCGCCCGGTGCAGGGCCTCCCCCCGCCCCTGGCCCGGGAACTGGGCGGCCAGGACGAACGTACCCACGCGCATGCCTTCTGCCTCCTCACGGCCGACCCGGCGCTCCCCCTGCCCGCACTAACGTCTGACACGTGCCAAAGGCACGGGCGATGGCGAGATTTATCGGATAGTCCGCCAACCCGCCCGTGTGGCGGCCCGATCCGTCACCCTCCCGGGTGCGGCTACCCGGGGCGTCGGCCCGTAGGCTGGACTGCGCGGGAAACCGCCAGGAATCCCCGGAAACGTCCCTACTCGCCCCGTGAGGTGCCGCGTGTCTCCCCGCCGCAACCGCCCCAAGGGCGGCGACAAGTCCCCAGCGACGGCCGGTGACCCCGGCGACCGGTACGGCGGCTTCGGCAGTACCGAGTCATGGCAGGGAGAGGAATGGTCGGTCCGCCATGTGGCCGGGGCGTCGGCCGAGGGCAAGCGGTATCGCTGTCCCGGGTGCGACCAGGAGATCCCGTCCTCCGTACCGCATGTGGTGGCCTGGCCGGAGCACGGCGGGGTGGACGACCGGCGGCACTGGCACAAGGCGTGCTGGAACGCGAAGGACCGCCGCACCAGCCGGGTACGGCGGTCCCGTAACGCGCCCCGCTACTGACGCCCGCGGGCGTACGGCGGCTGTCGCGGCCGATCAGACGTCGCGGGCCTCCAGCGCGGCGTAGGCGCCGCCCAGGGTGGCGCCCGCGAGTACCGCGATGATCGCCAGGGCCGCCGGGGCGCTCGGACCGCCCGACATCATCTCGCCCTCGTAGATGATCCCGAGCTGGCTCGGGATCGAGTACTGGACCAGCCATTCGCTGACCGTCCGCAGCCCCTCGGAGCTGGCCATGAAGAGGGCCATCACCAGCGGCAGCAGCACGAACCCCAGCATGATGGTGATCGCGCCCGCGGAGTGCCGGATCAGCGATCCCACGGCCAGCGACAGCAGTCCGAGCAGGGCCAGATAGAGACTGGCGCCCAGGGTGGCGCGGAGCCACTGCCCGCCGCTCGGCTCCCCGCCCGCGATGCCGACCTGGACCATGCCGAGGAGCAGGGTAGTCACCGTGCTGACGGAGAAGACCAGGGCGAAGTAGACGATCGCCTTGGCGGTGAGTATCCGGGCCCGGGAGGGACAGGCCGTCATCGTGGTCCGGACCAGCCCGGTGCCGTACTCGGAGGTGATCGTCAGCACCCCGAGGGTGATCACGCAGATACTGGCGAGGACGGCGCCGAAGAAGCCGAGGGCCAGGATGTCGTCGCGGACGAAATCGCTCTCCTCGGTCGTTTCGTGGGCGATCCAGGCGAGCAGGGTGCCGACCCCGAAGAGCAGACCGACCATCGCCCCGAGCGTCCACATGGTGGATCGCAGCGAGCGGATCTTGGTCCACTCGGAGGTGATCGCGTCGGTGAGCCGGGCCGGCCGGACCGGGATCGGCGAGGTGTACACGGCGGGGGCGCCCGGCTGCGGGTGGGGCGTGGTCATCGGGCGTCCTCGGGCGTGGTCGGCGGGGCGGGCGGCACGGGCGGGGCGGGCGGCAGGGGAGCCGGGCCTCCGGGGGCGGCGGACGGTACGACCGGGGCGGCGTACGGATTCTCCTCCGGCCGGGGCGGGGCGTACCAGCCGCCCACCGGCATCGGGGCGACCTCCGGCGCCGCCCCGAACGGCGGCTGCTCCCGCAGCCCGGACTTCTCGTCCTGGCTGGAGCGGAAGTCCACGGACCCCTGCGTCATCCGCATATACGCCTCTTCCAGGGACGCCTGGTGTGGTGACAGCTCCCAGAGCCGGACGCCGGCCTCGTGCGCCAGATCGCTGATCCGGGGCAGCGGCAGCCCCATCACCCGCAGCGCGCCGTCCGGCTCGGGCATCACCCGGGCCCCGGCCTCGGCGAGCACCCCGGAGAGCTTCTCGCGCCGCTCGGGCTCGTCCTGCGGCGTACGGACCCGGGCATAGCCCGCCGAGTTGGCCGCGATGAAGTCCCGGACGCTCATATCGGCGAGCAGCCGGCCCCGGCCGATGACGATGAGATGGTCGGCGGTGAGGGCCATCTCGCTCATCAGATGGGAGGAGACGAAGACGGTACGGCCCTCGGCGGCCAGTGCCTTCATCAGATTGCGGACCCAGAGGATGCCCTCGGGGTCGAGTCCGTTCACCGGCTCGTCGAAGAGCAGTACCCGGGGGTCGCCCAGCAGGGCCGCCGCGATGCCCAGCCGCTGGCCCATCCCGAGGGAGAAGCCCTTGGAGCGGCGCCGGGCCACGTCCTGGAGGCCGACGACGCCGAGTACCTCGTCCACCCGGCGGGCCGGGATCCCGGCCAGCTGGGCCAGGGACAGCAGGTGATTGCGGGCGGTCCGCCCGCCGTGCACCGCCTTGGCGTCCAGCAGCGCGCCGACCTCGCGGGGCGCGTTCACCGCCGCGCGGAACGGCCGGCCGCCGACCGTGACCGTCCCGGAGGTGGGATTGTCCAGGCCGAGGATCATCCTCATGGTGGTGGACTTCCCGGCGCCGTTGGGCCCGAGGAATCCGGTTACCGCGCCTGGCCTGACCTGGAAGGTGAGGTTCTCCACCGCCGTCGTGGTGCCGTAGCGCTTTGTCAGGCCGACTGCCTCGATCATGCTCCTGCCCCATCGGCGTCAGAGGTTCCGGGCCGTCGGCTTCGTCGCCGCGTGCCCCCCGTAAGGCTTACGAGGATATCCGCCGACCGGCGGTTCCCCCGCAGGAGTGACGCGTCGTTCATTGCCCGTGTACACCCTGTTCGGGTGGTTTTGCCCGGCGCGCGCGACTGGCTCGCGCGCCCCTGCGGAGCGTCATCTTCCAGACACTTTCCGTCGCCCCGCCGGAAGCGTCGGACGCGCCCGCCCGGAGGATCCTCAGGCGTCCCGCTTGTTGATCACCAGATAGGCGCCGATCAGGGCCGCGACGATCCACAGCACCATGATCCCGAGCCCTTCCCAGGGGCCGTACGGCGCCTTGTCGCTGCCCATTGCGCCCGGCACCACCTGCATGATCTTGGAACCCGCCTGATCCGGGAAATAGCGCGCGACGTCCTTCGCCTTGGGGACGGCGGTGAGGATCTGGGAGACCAGGAAGAAGAACGGCATCAGAATGCCCAGCGACAGCATCGAACTGCGCAGCATCGCGGCCACGGCCATCGAGAAGAGGGCGATCAGCCCCATGTAGAGCCCGGCGCCGAAGACCGCGCGCAGCACGTTCTCGTCGCCCAGGGATGTCCGGTGCTCGCCGAGCAGGGCCTGTCCGATGAAGAAGGTGACGAAACTGGTGACCAGGCCGACCGCCAGCGCCAGGGCCGTGGCCACCGCGATCTTGCCGAAGAGGAACGTACCCCGCCGGGGCACGGCGGCCAGCGACGTCCGGATCATGCCGGAGCTGTACTCGGTGCCCACCACCAGGACGCCGAAGACCACCATCGCCAGCTGGCCCAGCACGATCCCGGAGAACCCGGCCAGCACCGGGTCGAAGGTCAGCCGCTGGGCGTCGGGCATGTCGTCGAAGGTGGCGTTGTAGACGGCGCAGAGCGCGGCACTGATCGCCACCGTGGCGACGAAGGCCGAGGCGAGCGTCCAGACCGTGGACGACACCGTACGGATCTTGGTCCACTCCGAGCGGAGGACCGCGGGTACCGAGGCCATCGCGTCAGGCTCCCTTGCCGCGGCCGTCGCCGCCCTCGTCGGTCCCGCCGGGACGCGCGGACCACCCGGCGCCCCACCCCGGCCGCCCCTGGCCCGGTCCCCGTGCCTGGCCCGGCCCCTGCGAGGGTTCCTGGCCTCGTTCCTGTTCCTGGCCCTGCGCCTGTTCCCGGGCCCGGCCGAAGCCCGGCCCGGACGGGGTGCCGTGGGCGTGGTACTCCACCGCGCTCGCCGTCATCTGCATAAACGCTTCCTCAAGGGATGCCCGCTGCTGGCTCAGCTCGTGCAGGGCCACCCCGTGCGCGGCGGCCAGCTCACCCAGCGCCTCGGTGGTCGCGCCGTCGACCTCCAGCGTCCCGGCCGACTCCAGCGCCCGGTAACCGGCACCGTGCAGAACGTCCCGCAGCCGCTCCGGCTCCGGCGAGCGGAGCCGTACGTAACTCCGCGAGTTCTGCCGGATGAACTCCGCCATCGAGGTGTCCGCGAGCAGTTTCCCCTGCCCGATCACGATCAAATGGTCGGCGGTCAGGGCCATTTCACTCATCAGATGCGAGGAGACGAAGATCGTCCGGCCCTCGGCCGCCAACCCCTTCATCAGATTGCGGATCCAGTGAATGCCCTCGGGGTCGAGTCCGTTCACGGGCTCGTCGAACATCAGGATCTCGGGATCGCCCAGCAGCGCCGAGGCGATACCGAGCCGCTGCCCCATCCCGAGGGAAAATCCTTTCGATTTCTTTCGGGCCACCGGAGTCAGCCCGACCACATCCAGCACCTCGGCGACCCGGGACTCCGGGATCCGGTTCGACTGGGCGAGACAGAGCAGATTGTTGTACGCGCTCCGCCCGCCGTGCATCGCCTTGGCGTCCAGCAGCGCGCCGATGTACTTCAGCGGCTCCGCCAGATCGCGGTAGTGGCGGCCGTCGATCCGGACCGAACCCGCGGTCGGGATGTCGAGGTCCAGCATCATCCGCATCGTGGTCGACTTGCCCGCCCCGTTCGGCCCCAGAAAACCGGTGATCATGCCCGGCCGGACCCGGAACGACAGCCGGTCGACGGCGACCTTCGTCCCGAAGCGCTTGGTGAGACCCTCCAGCTCGATCATGCAGACACGCTAAAGGCGCGCGAAGCCCCCCGCCACTCGGGTGGCGGGGGGCTTGACACTCATTTGACCGGACGATCCGTCACGGCGGTGCCGCCCCGAAGGGTGGGTCCGGAGAGACCGCCGGGTCAGCGGGACTGCTGCGCCGGAACGCCCCGGGAGATCGGCTCGTCGTCGGCGGGCGCGCCCGCCGCGGCCACCGCGGCACCCGTCAGCGTCGCCAGCATCTCGCGGACATTGGTCAGCTGGGCGTTGATCGAGTCGCGGCGGTTGGTGAGCGCCGCCAGCTCGCGCTCCGATTCGCTGCGGATCCGGTCGGCCTTGGCGTTGGCGTCGGCCACGATGTCCTCGGCCTGACGCTGCGCGGTCTCCACCGTCTGACGGGCCCTGCGCTCGGCGTCCGTACGAAGCTTCTCCGCCTCCAGGCGCAGCTGCTCCGCCCGGTGCTCGATCTCCGCCAGCCGCTTCTCCGCCTTCGCCTGACGCGACGCCAGATCACGCTCGGACTGCTCCCGGCGCTTGGCCAGGTTCGTCTCGAAGTCCGCGGCGGCCTGGGCGGCCTTCGCGCGGGTCTCCTCGAAGAGCGCGTCCGCCTCCTCCCGCTTGGACTGCGCGTCCTTCTGCGCGTCCGAACGGAGCTGGCTGGCGTCGCCCTTCGCCTTCTCGACGATCCGGACGCCCTCGTCCTCCGCCTTCGCCTTGCGGTCGACGGCGAACGCCTCCGCGTCATTGCGCACCTGCTGGGCGGCGGACTCGGCCAGCTCCCGGTGCTGCTCGGCGGCGCGACGGGCCTCCTCGCGCAGGTCCTTCGCCTCCTCCTCGGCGAGACGGAGGATCTTCTCGACCCGGGCGCCCAGTCCGGCGTACGACGGCTCGGCGTCGCTGACCTGCGCCTGGGCGTTCTGCGTCTCGAGGTGCAGTTCCTCGATGCGCTTTTCCAAAGACGTGATCCGGGTCAGGGCGCTATCACGATCGGCGACGAGCTTGGTAATGCGGTCGTCCACCTGACCGCGGTCGTAACCACGCCGCACGAGCTCGAAGCCGAAGGGGGAGGAAGTGTCGCTCATGGGGTTCCTGTCGAAAGAGACCGGTGAGGTGATAGGGGGAATCCTAGGGGCCGAAGCGGTGTGTCATCGAGCGGATACGGGTTTGATCTGGAGAATATGCAGTCTTTTGAGTGCCTGGGGCGTGTCCGATGGACCCCGGAGCACTCTCCTGATCCACCGGACACGGCCCGGGCCGGACTTTCGCAACACGCCCTAGGACCGTGTCGACTTGCCGCCCGAACGGTTAACTCCCGCCGACGCGCCCGCCTTGACGCCCCCTTGGGGGCCGCCGCCCTTGCCGTCGGCCGAACCGCCGCCGGGTCTCGGGCCCTTGCCGTCGGCCGCGCCCGGAGCCTCGAACGATTCCAGCGCCTCCAGCACGTCCTGCACCCGGGAGATCTCCGCCTGGATGTCCTCCCGGCGGCGTACCAGCACATCCAGATCCCGCTTGCCGTCGCCGACCATCCGGCGGGCCTCCGACTCGGCCTCGGCCCTGATCTGCTCCCCCTCGCGGACCAGCCCGGCCTTCTTCGCCTCGGCCTCCTTCAGCAGACCCTCGGCCTTCTTCACGGCCGCGATCCGGACCCGGCTCGCCTCGGAGTTCGCCTCCGCCAGCAGATCCTTCGCCTTCTGCGCCGACTCGTTCCGCTGCTCGGTGGCCGCCTTCACCAGATGGTCCACCCGCTCGCCGGCCACCTTCATCTGCTCGGCCGTCTCCCTGCGGGCCCGCTCGTGCAACTCCTCCACCTCGGACTCGGCCCGGACCCGCAGCTCGTCCGACCGGTCCCTTATGGCGGTGGCGTCCCGGCGCGCACCGACCAGCAGCTCGTCCGCGTCCGCCCGGGCCCGCTCCACCAGGGAGTTGCCCTCCACGGTCGCCTCCGAGACCAGCCGCTCCGCCTCCTTGCGGGCCGCGCCGACCATCGCGTCGGCCTGCTTCTCCGACTCCAGAGCCGCCCGCAGCGCCTCCTCCTGAGCCCGGTTGACCAACTGGTCCGCCTGCTCGGCCGCGTCCCGGCGCCGCTTCGCCGCCGCCTCCCGGGCCTCGTCCACGGCCCGGTCCGCCGCGTTCCGCGCCTCGGCCCGCAGCCGCTCCGCCGCCGCCTCGGCCTCCGACTTCGTCTTCTGCGCCTCGGCCCGGATCCGTTCCGCCGCCTGCTGCGCCGAACCCACGGTCTCCGCCGCCTCGGCCCGCAGCCGCTCCGCGTCGCCCCGGGCCTCCGACAGCAACTGGTCGGCCTGCGCCGCCGCGTCCGCCCGCCGCTTGTCGGCCGTCGTCCGCGCCTCGTCCAGCACCGTCTGCGCCTCGGCCCGGATCCGGTCGCCCTCCGACGCCGCCTCGCCGACCAGCCGGTCCGCCTGCGCCGCCGCCTCCGAACGGATCCGGTTGGCGTCGTCCCGGGCGTCCGCCCGGGTCCTGGCCGCGTCCTGCTCGGCCGACGCCACCGTGTCGGACGCCTCCGTCCGCATCCGCTGGGCGTACTCCGCCGAATCCGCCCGCAGCCGCTCCGCCTCGGCGATCGCGTCCGTGACCGTCCGCTCCGCCAGCGCGTTCGCCGCGTCCGTCTCCTCCTGGGCGCGCTCCCGCAGCCGGGCCGCGTCCTCGGTGGCGCGCTCCACCGCCGCGTGCGCGTCGGACCGCAGCCGGTCGGCCTCCTCCTGCGCCTCGGTACGGGTCCGCTCCGCCGCGTGCTCGGCCGCCGACCGCAGCCCCGCGATCTCCTCGTCGGCCTGCTCGTGCAGCCCGGCGACCGCGTCCCGGACCTGCTTCGCGGTCTGCTCGGCCGCCGCCACCGTCTCCGACGCCCGCCGGTCCGCGTCCTCCGTCAGCGCCTGCGCCTCGGACTGCGCCTCCTCGACCCGCTTACGGGCCGACGCCAACAGCTCCTCGCTCTGCTCCCGGGCCCGCTCCCGCTCCCGGTCGGCCTCGGAACGGGCCGCGCCCAGGGTGTCCTCGGCCTCCCGGCGCCGCCGTACGGCCTCCTCCTGGGCAGCCGCCAGCGCCTCCTGCGCCTCGGCACCCACCCGCTCGGCCGCCGCCGCGGCCTCGGTCCGCAGCCGGTCCGCGGTCTCCCGCGCCTCCGTCTTCAGCCGCTCCGCCTCGGCCGCCGCGTCCCCGCGCAGCCGTACCGCGATGTTCTCCCCCTCCGCGCGGGCCGTCGCCGCGTCCGCCGCGGCCTCGGTCCGCAGCCGGTCCGCCTCGTGGTCGGCCTGCTCCTGGAGGGTCCGGATCCGCTCCGCCGTCTCCGACCGCAGCCGGTCGGCCTCCTCGGCGGCCTCGCGCCGCAGCCGCTCGCCCTCGGTCCGCGCCTCCGACAACGTCGTCTCGGCGGCCCCGAGCCGGGCCTCCGCCTCGGACTGCAGCCGGGCCACCGCCCGCGCCGCCTCCTCCTGACGGGCCGCCACCGCCCGCTCGGCCTCGTCGCGCAGCGTGTCGGCGGCCTGCTCGGCCGCCACCCGCATGGCGTCCGTCTGCTCCTCGGTCTCCACTCGCAGCCGCTCGGACTCCGCCCGGGTCCGCTCCAGCGTCTCCTCGGCCTGACGGCGCAGGGTCGTCGCCCGCTCGATCGCCTCGGTACGGATCCGCTCGCTCTCGCTGCCCGCGCCCGCCCGCAGCTCGTCCGCGTCCGACCGGGCCTTCGTCAGCAGCTCCTCGGCGGTGGACGCCGCCTCCTCGATCTGCTGGACCGCCTCCCGGCGGGCCTCCGTACGGATCCGCTCGCCCTCGGCGACCGCCTCGGACCGCAGCGTCTCGGCCTCGCCGCGCAGCCGCCTGGCCTCCTCCTGCAGCTCGACCGTACGAGCCCGGTACTCCTTCGTGTCGTCCTTGGCCGCGCCCTTGATGTCATCGGCCTGCTCCGCCGCGTCACCGCGCAGCCGGTCCGCCTCCGACTCCGCCTCACGACGGATCCGCTCGGCCTCCTCGGCCGCCTTACGGGTGGTCTCCCGGGCATCCTCCGACGCCTTCGTGAGCACCTCCTCGGCATCCCTGGCGGCCTTGGCGACAGCCGCGGCGGCGTCCTCGGCCGCGATCGTCCGCGCCTTCTCCGAGGCTTCCGCCAGCCGCTTCTCCGACTCCGACCTGGCATCCGCCAGCACCTGCTCGGCCTCGGCCTTCGCGGCCTCCGCCTCCGTCGTCGCCTCGGCCACCAGCCGGGCGACCTCCGCCTTCGCCGTACGGGTCCGCTGCTCGCTCAGCGACTCCGCGGCCGCCTCCTGCCGGGCCGCCGCGTCCTTCGCCTCGGCGACCAGCCGCTCCGACTCAGCCCGCGACTCCCGCAGCCGCTCGTCGGCCTCCGCCAGCCGCTGCTCGGCCGCCCGGCTCAGCTCCGCCGCCTGCTGCCGCGCCTGCTCCGCCTCCGCCGTCGTCGACGAACGCAGCCGCTCCGCGTGCCCGGTGGCCTCCTGGGCCTGCGCCGACGCCGTGTTCAGCATCCGCTCCGCGTCCCGGCGGGCCCGGTGCAGCAGCGCCTCCGCCTCCGTACGCGCCGCCTCCGCCTCCGCGCCCAGCCGCGAACGGGCCTCGTCCGTCAGCCGCTTGGACTCCGCGCGCGCCTGCGCCAAAGACTGCTCGGACGCGGCCCGGGACTCGTCCATCAACCGGCGCGCCTGCGACTCCGTACGAGCCCTCAGCTGCTCGGCCCACGCCACGTTCTCGTTGACATGCGCCTCGACCGTCTGCCGGCGCTCCGCCAGCTCCTGATCGAGCCGCTGCCGCCGCTGATTGGCCTCCGCGTGCAGCTCCGCCTGGAGCCGGGCCTGCTGCTCGGCGTGCTCCTGGAGCAGCCGCTGCGCCTGCGCCCGGACGTCCCGCAGCTCGCGCTCGGCGTCCGACCGCATCTGGTCGACCTGGGCCTGCGCGTTCCGCAGCATCTGCTCGGCCTGATAGCCGAGATCGGGATTGTCGTACGCGGGACGGGCCGCCAGCCCGCGGCGTGCCTCGTGGAGCTTGGCCCGCAATACCTCGACCTGGTAGCCGAGGTCCTCGGCGTGCTGGACGGCCTTCTCCCGCTCGGTCTTCAGCCGGTCCATATCGGCCTCGAACCGAGAGAGGACGTCGTCGTCAGCTCGGTGGCTCTCCTGGCGTTCGTAGCCCCGCACTACGCGGTCCCATCCGTCCCCTGGTCGCAACTTCTCCCGCACAAACACCGCCCGCCCGGCGAACGGCCCCCGGGGAATGGTGACAGAACAATATGAGAGGACGCGTCGCGGCCCCGACCCGGCCCCGGCCCGGAACCGCCCACTCTACCGGGCCGGGAATCCTTCGGGTCAGTGCTCCGTTGCGGAGGTGACGAGTTCGGTCAGTACGCCGTGGCAGTCCTTGGGGTGCAGGAAAGTGATCCGGGACCCCATCGAACCGCGCCGAGGCTCGTCGTACAGCACCCGGACACCCTTCCCCCGGATCGCCTCGGCGTCCCCGTCGACATCGGCCGTGCCGAAGGCGATGTGATGGACCCCCTCGCCGTTCTTGGCCAGCCACTTCCCGACCGGTGAGTCATCCCTGGTCGGCTGGAGCAGCTGGAGGTAGGAGGCGCCCCCGTCGGAAGTCTCGTTGATCTTCAGCATGGCCTCCCGTACCCCCTGCTCCTCGTTGACCTCCGAATGGAAGACCTCGAAGCCGTACGTGGACCGGTAGAACTCGACGGTCGCGTCGAGGTCGAAGCAGGCGATCCCGATGTGGTCGATACGCGTCAGCATGGCAACCAGTGGAACGGGCCGCCCCCGGTTGCGCAAGGTGCGCGCCGTCACACGGAGCGCGTCGTGACCTTCCGGCAGGCCGCTCAGTACATTTGTAGTAAACCCTCGTTCACTCCTCGGCGTCCGAGCCGGAAGGGATCGTTGCCCATGTCAGGTACGACCGGTAACACCACGGTGATCGTCGCGGGCGCACGCACGCCCATGGGGCGGCTGCTCGGCTCTCTGAAGTCCTTCTCCGGCGCCGACCTCGGCGGATTCGCCATCAAGGCCGCCCTCGACCGGGCGGGCATCGGCCCCGAACAGGTCCAGTACGTGATCATGGGCCAGGTGCTGACAGCGGGCGCCGGACAGATCCCGGCCCGCCAGGCCGCCGTCAAGGCGGGCATCCCGATGGGCGTCCCGGCACTCACCGTCAACAAGGTCTGCCTCTCCGGACTCGACGCCATCGCCCTGGCCGACCAGCTGATCCGGGCCGGCGAGTTCGACATCGTCGTCGCGGGCGGCCAGGAATCCATGACCAACGCCCCCCATCTGCTGCCGAAGTCCCGCGAAGGCTTCAAATACGGGGCCGTCGGCATGCTCGACGCCATGGCCCACGACGGCCTCACCGACTCCTTCGAACAGATCGCCATGGGCGAATCGACCGAGAAGCACAACGCCCGCCTCGGCATCGGCCGGGCCGAACAGGACGCCCTCGCCGCCGCCTCCCACCAGCGGGCCGCCGCCGCCCGGAAGAACGGCCTCTTCGACGCCGAGATCACCCCCGTCGAAATCCCCCAGCGCAAGGGCGACCCGGTGGTCCTCACCGACGACGAGGGCATCCGGGCCGAGACCACCGCGGAGAACCTGGCCCGGCTCCGGCCCGCCTTCGCCGCCGACGGCACCATCACCGCGGGCACCTCCTCCCAGATCTCCGACGGAGCCGCGGCCGTCGTCGTCATGAGCCGCGCCAAGGCCGAGGAACTCGGCCTGACCTGGATCGCCGAGATCGGCGCCCACGGCAATGTCGCCGGACCCGACAACTCCCTCCACTCCCAGCCCTCCAACGCGATCCTCCACGCCACCGCCAAGGAAGGCATCGCCGTCGAAGACCTCGACCTGATCGAGATCAACGAGGCGTTCGCGGCGGTCGCCGTCCAGTCCATGAAGGACCTCGGAGTGTCCCCGGAAAAGGTGAACGTCAACGGCGGCGCGATTGCCCTGGGCCACCCCATCGGCATGTCCGGCGCGCGGATCGTGCTCCACCTCGCGCTGGAGCTGCGCCGGCGCGGCGGCGGCACGGGCGCGGCCGCCCTCTGCGGCGGCGGCGGCCAGGGCGACGCGCTGATCCTCCGGGTCCCGGCACCCGGCGACGCGCAGTAGCGGGCCCCGGGGGGTCCCCCCCCGACGGGACAGTGGTCGAGACGGCGGATGCCGCGAACAGACGTGAGGAGTGGAGCCATGGTGGACGTCCCCGAACTGGTCGACCGGGCACGGGCGGGACACCCCCGCGCCGTCGCCCGGCTGATCTCCCTCGTCGAGGGGGCGTCACCCCAGCTGCGGGAAGTGATGGCCGCGCTCGCGCCGCTCACCGGCAACGCGTACGTCGTCGGGCTGACCGGCTCGCCCGGCGTCGGCAAATCCACCACCACCTCCGCGCTGGTCAGCGCCTACCGCAGAACCGGCCGACGGGTCGGCGTACTCGCCGTCGACCCGTCGTCCCCGTTCTCCGGCGGAGCCCTCCTTGGCGACCGCGTCCGCATGTCCGAACACACGTCCGACCCCGGGGTCTATATCCGCTCCATGGCCACCCGCGGCCACCTCGGCGGACTCGCCTGGGCCGCGCCCCAGGCCGTACGCGTTCTCGACGCCGCGGGCTGCGACATCGTCCTCGTCGAAACCGTCGGCGTCGGCCAGTCCGAAGTCGAGATCGCCGCCCAGGCCGACACCTCCGTCGTCCTCCTCGCCCCCGGCATGGGCGACGGCATCCAAGCCGCCAAGGCGGGCATCCTGGAGATCGGCGACATCTACGTCGTCAACAAAGCCGACCGCGACGGCGCCGACGCGACCGCGCGCGAACTCAACCACATGCTCGGCCTCGGCGAGGCCCGGGCCCCCGGCGACTGGCGCCCACCCATCGTGAAGACCGTCGCCGCGCGCGGCGAAGGCATCGACGAGGTCGTCACGGCCCTCGACAAACACCGCGCCTGGATGGAAGAACACGGCGTCCTCGCGGAGCGCCGGCTGCGGCGGGCGGCGGGCGAAGTGGAGACCATCGCCGTCACGGCCCTCCGCGCGAGGATCGCGGACCTCCACGGCGACCGGCGAGTCGACGCGCTCGCGTCCCGCGTGGTCGCGGGCTCCCTCGACCCCTACGGCGCGGCCGACACACTCCTGGAGGGCCTCACGGGGTAGCCCCGGGGCGCTGCTCGCTGTGGGGTTCCTGGTGCCGGGGTTCCTCGCGGCGTGCGGCCCTTTGTTCTCGGGTTCCTTGCGGCGGCGGGGCTGCTTGCGCCTCAGGCTCCCCCAAAGCTGCCTTTGGGGGAACCCCCAAGGGGCTGTTGAAGATGTGACCGTCACTCCGGCGGTATGCGGGCGCACTTGTGCAGCGTCGGGAGGGCCGGTGGCCTCCGGGCTCACCTCCTCACGGACGGCGGAAGTGGGGTTTCCTGGGAGGCAGACCCGGTCTTTTCCGCCATCCTCCCCCAAAGCTGCCTTTGGGGGGACCCCCAGGGGGCGACCCTGCACCCCCCGACCACGCCGACTGGACATGCGTCATGGGGCTGGAGCCCGTCCCGGGGAGGGGACGGGTGCCACCTGGTGTTGTCAGTCCACCCGCGCCTGGGTGGCTGGCTGGTCGCGCAGTTCCGCCCCCTGTGCCTTCGGCAATGGGGGGACCCCCAGCGCCTTGGTCCTCCGGGTGAGGCCCACAACCCGGGCCGCGCCCAGCAGCCTGGTGTTGTTCGCGGTCTGCGGACCGTGGCTGGCTGGTCGCGCAGTTCCCCGCGCCCCTAACCACCTTCCCCTCACCGGCCCTGAAAAGGGCCCCGCCCCGGGAGAAGGAGCCGGGGCCCTTGCCTATGGGTCCCGGCCCCGAGATGAGGGGCGGGGACCTTTCCAAGGGCGGCAACGGGGGAGCCAGGGGCGCGGGGAACTGCGCGACCAGCCAGCCACCGGGGTGCGGGTGGACCGACAACATCAGGTCGCACCCTCCCCTCCCCGGGACGGGCTTCAGCCCCGAGCAGCATGTCCAGTCGGCGTGGTCGGGGGGTGCAGGGTCGCCCCCGCAACGGACGGCGGAAAAGACCGGGTCTGCCTCCCAGGAAACCCCACTTCCGCCGTCCGTGAGGAGGTGAGCCCGGAGGCCACCGACCCTCCCGACGCTGCACAAGTGCGCCCGCATACCGCCGGAGTGACGGTCACATCTTCAACAGCCCCGCCGGCGCCTGAGGCGCGAACGGCCCCGCACGCAACGGGGGCCCAGCACCAGGCGCCCGGGGCGCGAGGCGCGAAGACCCCGCACGAGGCGGGAAACCCCACACCGGGGGCCCGGGGACCAGGAACCCCACAGCGGGAGGCGCCCCCGCGGGAGGCGTCAGTCGTCGGGGCTGGTCGTCGCCTTGGAGGTGGTCGCGTTGACGTCGACGTCGTACGACTTGCCGTTGTCGCCGCGGACCTCGACCTCCCAGTGGCCGTCGTCGAACTGGACCTCGGTGACCGTGCCGGGGTGGAGCTTGAGTGCCGCGTCGGTCGCCTGGCGGGCGGTGGTCTTCGCGCCGGCCGCCGACGCGTCGTCGTCCCGGGAGTCGGAGGAGTCCCGGTCGTCCCCGGAGTCCCGGTCGTCGCGGTCGTCGCGGTCGTCGCGGTCGTCGCGGTCGTCCGAGTCGTCCGCGTCATCGCGGTCGTCGTCCGCACGCACCTCGCCCGTGACCGCGTCGACCGTGACCTCCCGCTCCTTGCCGTCGGTGGCGCGGATCTCGATCTCCCAGTGGCCGCGGTCGTCGTCGCGGTCGGCGGACTCCAGGGTGCCGGGGAACTTGGCGAGGGCGGCGTCGGTCGCCTGGGTCACGGAGATCCGGGAGACGGGCGCGGCGCCGTCGCCGGAGGTGGCGGAGGAGGAGGACGCGGAGGGCGTGCCGGACAGCGCGCCGGACGAGGCGAACGCCGTGTAGGTGCCGCCCGCCATCAGGGCGGCCACGGCGGTGGCGAGGACGATCTTGCGCTTCATGGGGTTTCCCGTCGGTCGTCGTGGCTGACTGGACGTTCCCAAGGTGACGGAGTGCACCTGAAGGCTTGCTGAAGTCACCTGAAGCCTTCTTCAGCTTGGGTTTGCGACCCTGTGGTCATGCGTCTGCTGATCGTCGAGGACGAGCGCCGTCTCGCCCTCTCCCTGGCCCGGGGACTGACCGCCGAGGGCTATGCCGTGGATGTCGTGCACGACGGTACGGAGGGGTTGCACCGGGCTTCCGAGGGCGGCTACGACCTGGTGATTCTGGACATCATGCTGCCGGGGATGAACGGCTACCGGGTCTGCGGCGCCCTGCGGGCGGCCGGGAACGACGTGCCGATTCTGATGCTGACCGCGAAGGACGGCGAGTACGACGAGGCGGAGGGCCTGGACACGGGTGCGGACGACTATCTGACGAAGCCGTTCTCGTATGTCGTGCTGACGGCCCGGATCAAGGCGTTGTTGCGTCGCCGGGGCCGGGGCGCGGTGTCTCCGTCGCTGGTGGTGGGGGATCTCCGGGTGGAGACGGCGGCCCGCCGGGTGTACCGGGCGGAGCGGGAGGTCACGCTGACGGCGAAGGAGTTCGCGGTGCTGGAGCAGCTGGCGATCCGCGCGGGCGATGTGGTCAGCAAGGCGCGGATCCTGGAGCACGTCTGGGATTTCGCCTACGACGGGGATCCGAACATCATCGAGGTGTACATCAGCGCGCTCCGCCGGAAGCTGGGCGCCCAGTACATCCAGACCGTGCGGGGTGCGGGCTACCGGCTGGTGGCGCCGCGATGAGGTCGGTACGGGCGAAGACGACGATCGGCGCGACGGCCGTGGTGGCGGTGGCGCTGGTGGCGGCGGGGTTCGCGGTGCTGATGGTGCTGCGGGCATATCTGACGGATCAGGCCGAGTTGCAGGCGGAGGTCACGGCCCGGGAGGTGGCGTCGCGGATCGCGGCGGAGGGCGACGCGGGGCCGATCACCGTACCGTCGACGGAGGACCGGCCGGTGCAGGTCGTCGACGAGGACGGCCGGACGGTCGCGGTCAGCAAGGATCTGGAGAAGGTCTCGGGTACGGGCAGTGCCGATGTGACGCCGGAGCCCCGGCGGTCCGGTGGCGAGGATCCCGAGGAGGGCGACACCGGGGACGAGCCGGACGGCGACGATCCGGACCGGGGCCATGTGTCGGGTGGGCCGCCGAGGTTCAGCCGGGGCGAGGCGACGGTGGACGGCGAGTCGGCCGGGTACGTCTTCGCCGCCGTGGATGTGACGATCGGCGAGGGCCGGGATGTCACGGTCTACGCGGGCGCGCCGCTGACGGTTGAGCAGGACGCGGTGGAGTCGGTACGGGAGGCCATGCTCGCCGGTCTTCCGGTGCTGCTGCTGGTGGTGGGTTCGGTGACCTGGCTGGTGACGCGGCGGGCGCTGCGTCCGGTGGAGGACATCCGGACGGAGATGGCGGCGATCACGGCGTCCGAGGATCTGTCGCGGCGGGTGCCGGAGCCGGGGACGCGGGACGAGGTGGCGCGGTTGGCGCGGACCACCAACGAGACCCTGGCGGCGCTGGAGTCGTCGGTGGAGCGGCAGCGGCGGTTCGTCGCCGACGCCTCGCACGAGTTGCGGAGCCCGATCGCGTCGCTGCGGACGCAGCTGGAGGTGGGGGAGGCCCATCCGGGGCTGCTGGATGTGCCGGGCGCGGTGGCCGACACCGTACGGCTGCAGCAGCTGGCGGCGGATCTGCTGCTGCTGGCGCGGTTGGACGCGGGGGAGCGGCCGGGGCGGTCGCGGGTCGATCTGGGGGCGCTGGCCCGGGAGGAGTCGTCGCAGCGGGGCGCGGTGGACCGGGTGCCGGTGACGGTGGTGGCGGCGGACGGGGTGGAGGTGCTGGGGTCGCCGGGGCAGCTCGCCCGGGTGCTGGGCAATCTGCTGGACAACGCGCAGCGGCACGCGGCCGGGGCGGTGACGGTGTCGGTACGCCGGGAGGGCGCCGACGCGGTGCTGGCGGTCGGCGACGACGGTTCCGGGGTGCCGGAGGACGAGCGGGAGCGGGTCTTCGAGCGGTTCGTCCGGCTGGACGAGGCGCGTGGCCGGGACGAGGGCGGCGCGGGTCTCGGGCTCGCCATCGCCCGGGATGTGGCCCGGCGGCACGGCGGCACCCTGATGGTGGCGGATTCCCCGGCGGGCGGTGCGCTTTTCGTACTGCGGTTGCCGTCGGCGTGACCCCGGGCCGTCCGTGCGGTCATTCGTATGACCGCACGGGCCGGGCTCGTACGGGTTCCGGAACGCCCCGGCCCCGTACTCCGGCACGCCGCCGGTGGTACGGGGCCCGGGTCCTGGCCCGCCGGGTGCCGCCCCGGGTCAGACCTTGCCGCGGTGGCCGCGCAGATGTTCGGCGACGGGGGTGAGGGACTCCCGCAGATCGGCCAGCGCCTCCGGGGTCATGAGGTCGATGAAGTGGCGGCGGACGGACGCCACATGGTGCGGGGCGACCTTCCGCATGGTCTCCATGCCGTGGTCGGTGAGGACCGCGTACAGCCCGCGCCGGTCGGATTCGCAGTTCTCCCGGCGGACCAGTCCGGCGGTCTCCATCCGGGTGATCTGATGGGAGAGCCGGCTTTTGGACTGCAGGGTGGCGGCGGCGAGATCGCTCATCCGCATCCGCAGTTCGGCCGATTCGGAGAGGTTGACCAGGATCTCGTAGTCGTTGTTCGTCAGGCCGAACGGCTGGAGGTCCTTTTCGAGCTGGTGCATCAGCAGTCGGCTGACGTCGAGGTGCGTACGCCAGGTGCGCTGTTCGTCGTCGGTGAGCCAGCGGGTGGCCGTCTCGGTCTCCATAGATGGATTCTACCTAAAAAAGTTGAAAGGCGGACTATTTTGGGAGGTGCCGGAGGTCCGCGGGGGTGTGACGCGCGACACCCGGGACGCCGGGCGCCCCGTACGGCGTCGGTCGTACCGCGGCCACTCGTGCGACCGCCCGTGCGACCACCCGTGGGACTGCGCAGTGTACGCAGCGCGCGAGGGGCGCAGTCCGCCCCGCCGCACACTCCGGGTGCCCCCGGTCACAGTCCGAAACGGCGCTGGAGATCCCCCAGCTGGCCGGGCAGACGCGGGGCCGAGCCGTGCTGCGCCTGGCTCCCGCCGGGCCCGCCCGGCACCCCGGCCTGCGCCGGAGGCGCCCCCGTCGCGGTCTCCGGCAGCAGGCTCTCGGACGACTGGAGCAGTACGGTTCCGGCGCCCACGAACTCGAACTGGTGCTCCTCGCCCGACGTACCACCGAGCCCGGTCAGCGCCCGTACCCCGCCCATCACCCCGGTCATATAGCCGTGGTCGTAGTGGTGGCAGGGTGACGGGCAGTCCGCCCAGCCCACCAGGGCCTGCGGGTCCACCCGCAGCGGCGGCTCCATGAAGACCACCGGACCGTTGGACGCGGCCACGAACTTCCCGGTCCCGATCAGGGTGAGGAAGCCGGGCACGATCGACTGCTTCAGCGCCAGCGACGGCTGGTAGGCCAGCAGGTTCCCGGCCCGGATGGTCAGATTGCCGTCGTCGAGGTCGTAGGAGTTGACGTCGAACGCCCGGTCCGCGAGCAGCATCTTCCCGCTGCCCTCCGCCACCACCCAGTCGGCCGCGTGCAGCGGCGAGTGGAAGGAGGTCCGCAGCAGCCGGTCGAGCCGGCCGTGGCCGATGCCGTTGAAGTCGATCCGCCCGTAATAGGCGATCATCTTCCCCTTCTGGAGGAACCACTGGCTCCCCTTCAACTCCACACAGAAGGTGTACGGGTTGACGTTGTCGTCGCCCGGCAGGGTCGTCGGATCGTGGGCCACCAGGCCACCGGGACCGGTCACAGCTTCTCCTCCGATGCCTGTACGTAGACCGCGCCGCTGCCGCTCAGCTCCAGCTGGAACGCCTCGCCCGAACCCCGGCCCACCATGTCCCGCCAGCCGAGGGCGGTGGAGAGCTTGTTGCGGATGTCGCCGTGGTGGGCCACGTACGCCTGCGGGTCCACATGGACCGGGCGGCCCGGGACGACCGGCAGTTCGATCACCCCGCCGTGGGCCATCACCGCGACCGCGCCGTGGCCGCGCAGGGTCGTGGTGAACAGGCCCTGGCCGGAGACCTGGCCCCGGACCACGCCCATCACGCCGCCCTGCGAGCCGAGGAACATCGTCCCCTGCTCCAGCGCGCCGTCGAAGGCCAGCAGCCGGTCGGCCTCCACATAGAGCGTGTCGCCGGTCAGCTCGACCACCTGGATGTGGTGGCCGCCGTGGCCGAACAGCACCGTACCGCTGCCCTCGACGCTCATCAGCGGGGTGGCCTCGCCCGCCACCCGGCGGCCGATCATCGAGCCGATGCCGCCCGCGCCACCGGTGGTGCTGGGGGTGAAGGAGACCTCGCCCCGGTACGCGATCATCGCGCCGCGCTGGCTGAAGAGGCGCTGCCCGGGGGCGACGGTCGCCTCGATCATCTTGGAGTTGATCTCGCGGAAGGCCATCTACACGTCACCCGCGATCGTGTTCCGCTCGCTCGGCTGGACGTAGACCAGGCCGTCGCCCTCGAACCGGATCTGGAACGCCTCGCCGCCGCCCTCGCCCATGAAGGTGCGGAAGGTGACCCCGGACTGGAAGTTCTGCCGCAGCTCGCCCTGGTGGGCGACGTACGCCCCCGGGTCCACCGAGAGGGGGTACTGCGGGGTCACCCGGAGCACCACCGCCTGGCCGTCCGACATGATCGCGGCCCGGCCGGTGCCTTCGAGGGTCGTGGTGAAGAGGCCGTTGCCGGAGGCGCCGCCGCGCAGTCCGGTGAAGCTGGTGCCGGTCCGCAGCCCGCCGTCCACCGCCAGCAGATTGCTGGACTCGACATAGAGCTTGTCGCCGGTGAGATCGACCAGATTGATCTCCGACGCCCGGTCGGCGAAGAAGCAGGTGCCCTCCCCCTTCACCTCCATCAGCGTCATCTGCTCGCCGGTGATCCGGCGGGTCACCATCCCCCGGATGCCCTCACCGCCGCCGGACAGCTTCTTGAAGGCCATCCGGCCGTCGTACGCGACCATCGACCCGTTCTTCGCCTTGACGGTGTCGCCGGTCAGGTCGACCGCGAGCACCTTGCTCCCCTGGAGCCGGAAGGTTGCCACCGGTCGAAGGTATCCGGCACCGGCGGGGCGGGGACAGGTCCGTGGGCAGGATCACGGCGGCCGGAAGGCCACCCCGGACAAAGACTCGGCAAAGCGGCTGTCAGAATAGGGGCTGCGCTTGTGAGCGCTTTCACAAGATCGTCTAAGAGTCAAAGGTGCATCCGCCGTGGACATCAAGACCGCTTCGTCCCTCCACCGCCTCCGGCTGATCTCGGCGCCGGAGGCCGTCTCCTTCGTCCTGCTGATCATCGCGTCGGTGCTGAAGCGCACGACGGACTTCAACGCGGTCCCGGCCCTCGGGATGATCCACGGCATCCTCTTCATCATCTACGTCCTCTTCTGGCTCGACGCCTGGAACCGGACGAAGTGGGAGTTCAAGACCGCGGCGCTGTACTTCGTGCTCTCGGTGGTGCCGCTCGGCGGCTTCGTCGCCGAGCGCAAGCTGAAGCGGGCGGCGGACGACGAGGTGATCGCGGCCCGGGCGCGCCGCGAGGGCACCGTCGAAACGGCCTGAGTACAGGCGGACCCCACGGGTCGCCCGCCGCGTCGAGTACGCGGCGGGCGACCCGTCCGCGTTTCCGGGCCGTTCCGGCCGGGCCCGGGCCCGGCCGGGGTTCGAAGGGCGAGACGGGCCTCACGCTTCGGCGGTCACTCGATAGGGTCGGCCCGTGTCCAAGCCGCTCAGCCTCTCCTTCGATCCGATCGCCCGCGCCGACGAGCTGTGGCGGCAGCGCTGGGGCCCGGTGCCCTCGATGGCCGCGATCACCTCGATCATGCGGGCCCACCAGATCCTGCTGGCCGAGGTCGACGCCGTCGTCAAGCCGTACGGGCTCACCTTCGCCCGGTACGAGGCGCTGGTGCTGCTCACCTTCTCCAAGGCCGGTGAGCTGCCGATGTCCAAGATCGGCGAGCGGCTGATGGTCCACCCCACCTCCGTCACCAATACGGTCGACCGGCTGGTCAGGTCGGGTCTGGTGGCGAAGCGGCCCAATCCCAACGACGGCCGCGGCACCCTGGCGTCGATCACGGAGAAGGGCCGGGAGGTCGTCGAGGCCGCCACCCGGGACCTGATGGCCATGGACTTCGGTCTCGGCACGTACGACGCCGACGAGTGCGCCGAGATCTTCGCGATGCTCCGGCCGCTGCGGGTGGCCGCCCAGGACTTCGACGAGGCGTGACCCGGGCGGCGCGGCGGGCCCGGCGCTCCGGTGACCTCGTACGCGCTCCGCGGGCGCCCTCCGGCGCTCCGGCGCGCGCCGGGGCTGGACACCCCCGGCCGCGAGGTGGTATCCGCGCCCCGTTAGGCTCGGCGCCATGAAACAAACCGTGCTGACCCGCTACCGGGTGATGGCGTACATCACCGCCGTCTGGCTTCTGGTGTTCACCGGCGCCATCGTGCTGAAGTACGGCTTCGAGACCGGCGACACCATGGTGATCTCCCAGATCCACGGTGTCCTCTTCATCGTCTATGTGATCTTCGCCTTCGATCTGGGCTCCAAGGCGAAGTGGCCCTTCGGCAAGCTGCTGTGGGTGCTGGCCGCAGGCTGCATCCCGGTCGCCTCCTTCTTCGTCGAGCCGAAGATCAGCCGGGAGACCCAGGCGCTGATCGACGGTACGGCCCCGGAGCCCGTCCAGGCGTAACCGGCACCCCGTCGCACCCCGCCCGTACCCCGGCGACCAGGCGTCGAGCCGCCCGAACGCCGTACGGATCCCTCGTACGGCGTTCTTCCATCGACATTTACTAGGACGTCCTAGTAATTTGGGGGTATGGACGCTGACGCCATTGAGGAGGGCCGCCGGCGCTGGCAGGCCCGCTACGACAAGGCCCGCAAGCGCGACGCGGACTTCACGACGCTCTCCGGCGACCCGGTCGAGCCGGTCTACGGGCCCCGGCCGGGTGACACGTACGAGGGATTCGAGCGGATCGGCTGGCCGGGGGAGTACCCGTACACCCGGGGGCTCCATCCGACCGGCTACCGGGGCCGGACCTGGACCATCCGCCAGTTCGCCGGGTTCGGCAACGCCGAGCAGACCAATGAGCGCTACAAGATGATCCTGGCCGCGGGCGGCGGCGGTCTCTCGGTCGCGTTCGACATGCCCACCCTGATGGGCCGGGACTCCGACGACCCGCGCTCCCTCGGCGAGGTCGGCCACTGCGGGGTCGCCATCGACTCCGCCGCCGATATGGAGGTCCTCTTCAAGGACATCCCGCTCGGCGACGTCACCACCTCGATGACGATCAGCGGACCCGCCGTCCCCGTCTTCTGTATGTACCTCGTCGCGGCGGAGCGCCAGGGCGTCGACCCGGCCGTACTGAACGGCACGCTCCAGACCGACATCTTCAAGGAGTACATCGCCCAGAAGGAGTGGCTCTTCGAGCCCGAGCCGCATCTGCGGCTGATCGGCGATCTGATGGAGCACTGCGCGGCGGGCATCCCCGCCTACAAGCCGCTCTCCGTCTCCGGCTACCACATCCGCGAGGCCGGGGCGACGGCCGCGCAGGAGCTGGCGTACACCCTCGCCGACGGCTTCGGCTATGTCGAGCTGGGCCTGAGCCGCGGCCTCGACGTGGACGTCTTCGCGCCCGGACTCTCCTTCTTCTTCGACGCCCATCTCGACTTCTTCGAGGAGATCGCCAAGTTCCGGGCCGCCCGGCGGATCTGGGCGCGCTGGATGCGCGACGTCTACGGCGCCCGCACCGACAAGGCGCAGTGGCTCCGTTTCCACACCCAGACCGCGGGGGTCTCGCTCACCGCGCAGCAGCCGTACAACAACGTCGTACGGACCGCGGTCGAGGCCCTTTCGGCGGTCCTCGGCGGCACCCAGTCCCTGCACACCAACGCCCTCGACGAGACCCTGGCCCTGCCCAGCGCCCAGGCCGCCGAGATCGCCCTGCGCACCCAGCAGGTGCTGATGGAGGAGACCGGCGTCGGCAATGTCGCCGATCCGCTCGGCGGCTCCTGGTACGTGGAGCAGCTCACCGACCGGATCGAGGCCGACGCGGAGCGGATCTTCGAACAGATCAAGGAGCGGGGCCGCCGGGCCCACCCCGACGGGCGGCACCCGATCGGGCCGGTCACCTCCGGGATCCTGCGCGGCATCGAGGACGGCTGGTTCACCGGCGAGATCGCGGAATCCGCCTTCCGCTACCAGCAGTCGCTGGAGAAGGGGGAGAAGCGGGTCGTCGGCGTCAATGTGCACCACGGCTCCGTCACCGGCGATCTGGAGATCCTGCGGGTCAGCCACGAGGTCGAACGCGAGCAGGTCCGGGTCCTGGCCGACCGGCGCACCCACCGGGACGACGCCCGGGTCCGGTCGTCCCTGGCCGCGATGCTGACGGCGGCCAGGAGCGGGACCAACATGATCGGCCCGATGCTGGACGCGGTCCGCGCGGAGGCCACCCTGGGCGAGATCTGCGGGGTGCTGCGGGACGAGTGGGGGACGTACACGGAGCCGCCCGGGTTCTGAGCCCCGGGCCGTACGGCGATCCGGCGGGTACCGGAGCCGTACGGCCCCGGGCGCGCCTCCGGCCCGGGGTCAGCGGGGCGGCGGGAGGAGTCCGCCGAGCAGCAGGGACGTCAGGGAGCGGGCCCAGGCGGTGTCCACGGGCGCGGAGCTGACCAGGGTCCGGTGGACCACGGCGCCCGCGACCACGTCGAAGATCAGATCGGCCTCCGTGTCGGTTCCGGCGAGCGGCTCCGTCTCGGTCCCGGTGCCGGCATCGGTGTCCGTCCTGGTTTCGGTGTCCGTGCCGGTTTCCGCCGTACGGATGCCGGGCCCGGGCGCCGTGCCGTCCGCCGGGCCCGGTCCGGCGTCGCGGTACGGCAGCTCGCCCCGGGCCTGGGCCCGGGCCCGTCCCTGGAGGACCAGCCGCTTCTGGCGGTCCACGATCGCGGAGCGGATCCGGCGCCGCAGCGCTTCGTCCCGGGCGCCCTCCGCGACCACCGCCATCAGGGCGGTCCGGGCCTCCGGGCGCTCCAGCAGCGCCGCGAACTGGAGGACGACGTCCTCCATATCGGCGGCGAGGCTGCCCCGGTCGGGCGGTCTCAGCTCGTCGAAGAGGACGGCGACCGCGTCGACGACGAGGTCGTTCTTGTTGTCCCAGCGGCGGTAGAGGGTGGTCTTGGCGATCCCGGCCCTGGCCGCGACCTCGCCCATGGTCAGCTTCGACCAGCCGAGGTCGACCAGGGTGGCGCGGGTCGCGTCCAGGATCGCCGTATCGGTTCCGGCGGTCCTGGGACGTCCCCGGTGGTTCCGGCGGCTCTGCCGACTCTGCATGACGAGTGACCATACCCGCGGGTAGACGGATCCTTGTGATCCACTTCACGGCGGGGGTCCGGCACGGTACAGTACCGCCACGGTTACGCTACGAAGCGTAGCGAAAATGTGGGCGCCCCTTCCTTTGACAGGCCGCGAGACTGCGAGGCCGCAGGGCGCGTCCGCCGCCTTCTTCGCGACAGCCACCGGCGCGCAGGGGGGACCGCGCGCCGCCGCAGGACCGTACGACCCGCCGGAGACCGCGGGAACCCGCTCGTCCGAGCCGTTCCGGACAGCGCTGGCGGGGTTTTCACACCGTGCTTTTCACTTGCGCGCGCGAAGGGGGGAGGATGTACCCATGCAGCCTAGGAACATGTCCATGAGCGGTGTCGTCGACCTCGCCGCGGTGAAGGCGGCCAACGAGGCCAAGGCCAAGGCGGAGCAGGCCCGTGCCGAGGCCGCTCGCCAGGGCGGTGGCGGAGCCGTCGCCCCCTCCGGCCTGGTGATCGACGTCGACGAGGCGGGCTTCGACCGCGATGTCGTCCAGCGGTCGGCCGAGGTGCCCGTCGTCCTCGACTTCTGGGCCGAGTGGTGCCAGCCCTGCAAGCAGCTCGGCCCGCTGCTGGAGCGGCTGGCCGTGGAGTACAACGGGCGCTTCGTGCTCGCCAAGATCGATGTCGACGCCAATCAGACGCTGATGCAGCAGTTCGGCATCCAGGGCATTCCGGCCGTCTTCGCCGTGGTCGCGGGCCAGGCGCTGCCGCTGTTCCAGGGCGCGGCGCCCGAGGAGCAGATCCGGGCGACGCTGGACCAGCTGATCGAGGTCGCCGAGCAGCGGTTCGGGCTGACCGGGATCACCGTCGACCCGGGTGCCGAAGGCGCCGCCGCCGAGCCGCAGGCCGCGCCCCCGGGGCCGTACGACTCCCTGCTCTCCGCCGCCGTCGACGCGCTGGACGCGGGTGACTTCGCCGGCGCCGTCCGGGCGTACAAGAACGTGCTCTCGGACGATCCGGGCAATACGGAGGCCAAGCTGGGGCTGGCCCAGGCCGAACTGCTGGGCCGGGTCAAGGATCTGAACGCCCAGCAGGTGCGCCAGGACGCGGCGGCCCGGCCCGGCGATGTCGTCGCCCAGATCGCGGCGGCCGATCTCGATCTCGTCGGAGGTCATGTCGAGGACGCCTTCGGGCGGCTGATCGAGACGGTCCGGCGGACCGCGGGCGAGGAGCGCGACGCCGCGCGGGTCCGGCTGCTGGAGCTGTTCGAGGTCGTCGGGGCCGACGACCCCCGGGTGACGGCGGCCCGCGGGGCGCTGGCGCGCGTACTGTTCTGAACCGCCGTCACGACCGGCCGCCGGGTCCGCCCGGCGGCGGTCGGCGGCCGGTCTTCGCGCGCGGGGGCGGCGGTCGCGGAGGTACGGATTCCGTACCGCCTCCGGGGCGCCCGTGACGGGTGATGAAAGCGCTTTACCAAAAATTGGTAAAGTGAAGCCCTGTTACTCGCAGTAAGTCAACTGCCGTCTTTCGCCCCGTTTTTACTGGCTTTCATCGCTTCTGGCATGGGTGGCGCCGCACCCTGTGTGGCTGCCCGGAGTGGCGTGACGGGGTGGCGGTCGCCGAAGAGTTACTGGCCAGTAACCAAGCCCCTTGTGTCACGGCTCGGAATGCACAACGATCGGCACGCTCGGTCCACTATCGCACCGGCCCGGTTGCCGCCGTGCCCCCGCGATCGGTGGGTCCCCATCGGGCCGGCCGGCGGCACGCCGGACGCGGACAGGGGGGTACCTGTCGTCCGTACGACTCCGTACGGCAGGGCCTGTCCGACCCGAGGTCGCGCCTGACGCGTCAGGCGCGATCAGTGGTTGTCGCTCGGGGGTGATCGCCGGTGTTCCGGACGCGCTGCGCGCCCGGACCGCAAGCGCTCTCCTTTCCGGGGACGTAGCACTTCTCCCATCTCCGGACGGGCGTCCGTCGTCCGCCTCCGGGGTGGTACGTCCGAGAAGGAGGAACAAGTCATGGAGTCTGTGGCTCGTGGCGGAACCAGATGGAAAAGGTTCGCCATAGTCATGGTGCCGAGTGTGGCCGCCACGGCCGCGATCGGTGTCGGCCTGGCTCAGGGGGCGCTCGCGGCGTCCTTCGCCGTGTCGGGCCAGGAGTTCAAGGTCAGGGCCGGTTATCTGGACGGCCAGGGGTTCTCTCAGTACGGGGGCGTGGTCGACGCGTACGCGGAACTCGACGGGGACGAGACGATCGGCCGGCCGGTCATGGTCTCGACCTTCAAGTCCGCGACGATCGAGGACATGTGCCAGTCGGTGGTCACCAAGGTGCCGCTGCTGGGCACCTTCACCCTTCAGTTGAAGGCGGGTTACGGCGACAAATCCGTCACCGCCAAGAATCTTTATCTGGACATCTCCGAACTCAAGGGTGATGCCACGTTCACCGATATCGACATCGGTATCGCGGCCAAGCACACCGACGACGCAAAGGTGGGGAAGGGGCCCGCCGTCAAGGACGACATCCAGCCGAACGGATTCGCCCAGCAGGCCGACAAGGCCGTGCTCACCGAGGTGGAACAGCGGGCGTGGGCCACCACGGCGGGCACGTTCACGCTCGGCGGTCTGGATATGAAGATCAAGAAGGGCTCCGGCCCCGGAGTCGAGTGTTTCTAGGCCCTCCTGTGGAAGAGGGGCTCTAGAACTCCTTCCCGGGCGGGCGGTGACACCGGTGCGGCTGTGACCGCCCGCCCCACTCACCACCAGCGACACCAGTTCCAGGGAGCTGTTTTTCCATGAGCGCCGACTCCATGGCCACCGGGCAGAACGAGAACGTCCTTCGCGCGATCCGGCGGCGGTTCCGTGACTGGCGGGGGCAGCGGCCGTTCTGGGCGGGGCTGTTCACCATGCTCGGCGGGGTCCCGATCGCCTACTTCCCCTACGCGACCCTCAAGCTCGGGCATGTCACCCTCTCCCTGTCGACCACGGCGGGGGCGGCGTCGCTGATCATCGGCGTACTGCTGGTCACCCTCGGTTTCACGATGTGGTTCCACCACATCGTCCGGGTCTTCGCCGGGATCGCCGCGATCCTGCTGGCGCTGATCTCCATTCCCGTCGCCAACCTCGGCGGCTTCCTGATGGGCTTCGTACTGGCCCTGGTCGGCGGTGCGCTCTCGGTCGCCTGGGCACCCGGCGAGCCGGTCCCGCCACAGGACACCGACCCCGGTCCATTGACCAGAGGTGTCGCGGCGGTGTCCGCTCCGGCCGCACCGGCCGAGTCCGTGACACCGCCCGTCTCCATGGAGAAGACGGAGGTATCCGGGGAGTCCACCACCACAGAGCCCGACGGTGGGAGGAACAGTGCAGGGTGATGTCTCTCCGCCGGATCCGGCCGGGACGACCGGCCCGCACGGCCGCGAGGGCCCCCGGCACGCGGCGCCCCGCAAGTCCCTGCTGAGCAAGCTCCAGACCCCGACGGGCAAGGTCATCGCGCTCGCGGCGATGCCGACGGCCGTACTGATGGGGATGGGGCTCACCCCGCGCCTGGCGATAGCCGACGACCGGATTCCGTACGCCCCCGGGCCCTGTGTGACCCGCTCGGACGAGCCCCCGCCGGGGGAGAAGCCGACGCCGGGCCCGTCCGGTACGGCCGAACCATCCGAAACAGCCGAACCGGCTGAAACTCCGTCGCCGGGGCCGTCGTCCGCCCCGGACCCGACGCCCGGTGAGCCGGAAGAGGCGGGGGAGGGCGGTACGGGAGAGAAGCCGGGGAGTCAGGGGGACGTCGGGGGCACGGGAGTCCCGGACGGTGCCGTGACGCAGGAGGGCGCGGTCAGGAAGCAGGCCGCGGCTCCGCCGTCCGTACGACCGTCCGTACGGCCGACCGCCCGGGCGTCCGCGTCGCCGCCGCCCGGGCCCGGGGTCGCGCCCGCGAAGGCGCCCGCCGGCCCGCCCGCGCCTGCGCCTGCGCCTGCGGCGAAGGCGAAGCCGAGCCCGGGGAAGACGTACGACCCCTGGGACCCGCTGGGTCTCGGCGACGCCATCAGGGATCTGCTCGACCCGGACGACGCCGACGAGCCGGAAGACCCTGACGACACAGAAGACCCCGATGACATAGAGGGCCCCGACGACACAGACCCGGACGAGACCACCGCGCCGCCCGCCGCGAAACCCAAGCCGAATCCCACGCCGAAGCCGAAGCCCGACCCCACGGCCACGGGACCGGACGCCGGTCAGCGGCCGAAGCCCGGCACCACCCAGCGGCCCGCCGCGAAGGACCCCGCGCCCCGGCCCGCCGGTTCCGGCGAGGACGGTGGCGCGACCGACCGTACGAAGAAGTCCATCACGGACGCGGCCCGCCGGGTCGGCGCCGACGTGGAGGAGCTGGACGAGGCCGCCAAGGGCCTCGAACCCCGCCCGGACACGGACATCCCCGACGGCGCCGTGCCGCGCTTCCCCTGCCCCGAGGCGGACCCGGAGGCCCTCGCGGCGGCGAAGGAGGAGAGCGGCATCCCCGGTCTGCCGGACGACCCGTGGACCCTGGAGAGCACCCGGCTCACCCTCAGGGGCCTCGACTACCACGGCATCGTCCAGGTCCGTACCGCGGGCGGCAGGCTCAAACCCGCCCTCAAGTTCACTGCGAGCAGTCTCGACATCAAGGACCTGCACCAGCTGACGGTCGCCACGACGGACCGCACCATGCACGCCCGGGCCCGCCCCGGCTCCACGTCCACGATCCGGGACGGTACGGTGACCATGTACACGGAGGAGCTGAAGGGCGACCTGTTCGGCATCATCCCGGTCACCTTCAGCCCCGCGACCCCGCCACCGCTGAACATCCCGTTCGCGTTCTTCACGGATGTGACGCTCCGACAGGCCGGCCAGTTCGGCGGCACCCTGACCATCCCCGGTCTGCGCAACTACCTCACGGACGACGACGCGTCCTCGTAGACTCCTCCCGGTCCCGGGACACGACGACCCGGGACCGCGCGGACCACGGGCGGGCCGTGGGCCATTTCAGGTATGGTCCACGGCCCGTCCGGCCTCTTTCCCGGCCCCTCCGCCGACTCGGCCTTCCGCCTGTTCAGCCGTCCGTGCCGGGGAGTCTCCGGACGAGTACGATCTCGCGCACCCACCGGGTGTCGAGCCGGGCGAGCGAGGCGGTGAGCGCGTCGAGGAAGACGGCCCGCCCCCGGAGATTCCGTACATAGATCAGATGGCCCGATATCTCGTGGCCGCCCATCTCGCGCCGGACCCAGACCAGTCCGCGGGTGTCGGGCCCCGGCTCCTCGACGGCCCGGACGACGTCGTGCCAGCCGTCCACCGCGACCGGCTCGAAGCCGGGAAAGTACCGGCGGCGCAGCCTGGTCCACCAGCCGGGCGCCTCGTGCCCCGGCTGCCACAGGACGGGGCGGGCCGGAAAGCCGTCGAGCGTGGCGTGGAGGGCGGCGACTGACCCGCGGGTGTTGATCCTCCGGCTCTGGCCGGTGATCCGCTCGGCCGCCTCCAGCGGCGGCACCGGCTGGAGATCCGCGAACAGGTCGTTCGGGGCCGGGTGGAAGGGATGGCCGCCGATCTTGGGTACGACGACGGACGACGCCAGCATCGGGGTACGCGGAAAACCCGGCTGGGCCAGGGTGCGGCAGGACATCAGCCACGCCGTCTCCGTCTCGCAGACGGGCCGCGGCGCGGCGAGTTCGACGAGTCCGCCGTACGTCCCGCCCAGCCAGGCGGCCGCCCGCCGGGCGGGGTCCGCCGGGTCCGGAACCGACATCTGTTCTTCTCTCCGGCTCTCTCAGGTCTCTCGGGTTCTCTCCGGCTCCGCCAGGCTCTCCCGGGCTCTCCCCGACGGTCAGTCGACGGAGTCCCAGACCGCGGCGAGGGCGCTGATGCGCTCCTTGTACTCGATGGCCTCGCGCCACTCCGGCGGCCAGGACGAGCTGCCGCGCTTGGCCCCGGCGAAGGCACCGGCCAGGGCCGCGATGGAGTCCGAGTCGCCGGAGGAGTGCGCGGCCCGCGCGACCACCGTGCGCGGATGGCCGTCGTACTTGACGACGAGCAGGCAGTACAGGGCGGTGGCCAGCGCCTCCTCGGCGATCCAGCCGGGCCCCACGGCCTCGCACGGGTCCCGCTCGAAGTCCTTGACCCGCAGGGCTTCGGCCGCCTTGTCGAGGGCGCGCAGCGTCTCGTCCCAGCCGAAGGCGATGAAAGCCGCCGGGTCCGGCGCGTCCGCCTTGGCGGCGAGGTCGCCGAGCCAGTCGCCGTGATAGGTGGTGCGGTTCCGCTGGGCGTACGCGCGCAGCTCGGCCAGCAGATCCTTGAGCGGCAACCTGTGCGCGAGGAGCCAGGTGGCGTGCGACGTCAGATCACTGGCCGCGAGCGCCGTGGGATGACCGTGGGTGAGCGCCGCCTGCAACTGGGCGATACCCGCGCGCTGCTCGACACCGAGGGCGGGGATCAGCCCCACGGGGGTGACCCGCATATTGGCGCCGCAGCCCTTGGAGCCGATGACGGTGGCGTCCTGCCAGCGCATCCCGCGTTCGAGATTGCCGCAGGCCCGGAGACAGGTCCCACCGGGGGCGCGGTTGTTCTCGGGGTCGCGCAGCCAGGCGCCGAAGTGCTTACGGAGCGCCACCTCGACGCTGTACGGGGTGAGGGCGGCGGCGGCCTCGCGCGGCCCGTGCCCCTCGCGGTACGGTCCGGCGGCCTCCACGAGGGCCTCGCCGACCGCCAGCGCCATCTGGGTGTCGTCGGTCACCCGGGCGACGTCGCCCCTGGAGAGCGGCAGCCCCATCTCGGTCCACGGGCCGAACGTCGCCGCGATCTGCTCCATGTTGAGGAACTCGGTCGGATAGCCCATGGCATCGCCGATGGCGAGACCGAAGAGGGAGCTGGCGGAGACCTTCCAGTTGCGATCCATGTTGAAGCGGCCTGCGCGTTCGTACAGCGTCCTCAGGTTCGGCGCCTGGGCCAGGGAGCCCTGCACGAGATGGGTGTATTTCGCGGAGGGCCACTGCTGAAGGGATTCGGTCACCGTCTGGGACGGGGTCAGTCCGCGTTCCTTGCCCGCGCCGAGCCGGTCCAGCCAAGCACCGCCGTGACTACTCGCACGAGAGTCTCCGGACTTGATCGGCAGCCAATCCGCGGCCTCGTCTGCGTCGTTGTACCAGAGGTAGCCGACGAGGGCGTTCTGGGTGTCCGCCACCGCGACGTACTGGACGGCGCCGTCGGTCCTGTTCTCATAACGCGGCCGTCCACCGGTGATGCGCATACCGGAGCCGTCGTCCTCGAAGATACGGAGATTGGTGGTTATCGGGACGAAGCGGGGGCGTCCGGTGTTGTGCTGGTCGGAATTCATGCGTTCTTTCCTCTACTGGTTCTTCGGCAGGACCGTGCCGTAGATATGCCACTGACCGCCGTCCTCGAAGGCACGCGTCACTTCGTACGAGGTACCGCGCCCGAGGAGTAGCTCCCGCTCGCTCCCCTTGAAGTAACTCACATTCTCCATCCACATGGCGGGATGGCCCTCGGGGACCCGGAGGTGCAGGACGGCATCCTTGCCGCTGAAGGACGATACGGTGCCGTTGTCGCCGAGCGACGTCGACAGATAGCCGTCCTCCGTGATCTTCCTCCCCACGAGGGACTCGGCTGTCGTGGCATTCAGATAGTCCACATTCTGCCCTCGGACCACCATGACGTCCTCCGGTACCGGCCGGCCCGCCAGTGCCTTGTCGGCGTTCTCGATGTTGCGGAGGACCTCGGGCGTACCCATGTCGGCATCGCCGCGGAGATAGCCGTTCATGTCCTTGTACATGGGGCCCGAATAGTCCTTCAGCGCCTGTTTGGCCTCGTCCGGCAGCGAATCGGCGT
Organism: Streptomyces sp. NPDC020875; assembly: GCF_040641415.1. Taxonomy (NCBI): domain Bacteria; kingdom Bacillati; phylum Actinomycetota; class Actinomycetes; order Kitasatosporales; family Streptomycetaceae; genus Streptomyces; species Streptomyces sp. NPDC020875. The sequence continues at coordinate 60,497 of NZ_JBFADP010000031.1, forward strand.
AGTCGTTCCAGTGCTGGCCGCCGAATTTGGCAGCTTCGGTATCGTCCGCGAGTTCGCGCACGCCACCGCGCAGCTCGCCGGAGGCGATCGCGTGCTTCTGCTCATTGCTGAGCGCGTCGAAGTCCTCATTGGGGAGCTTCTGCCCGTCGGGCGCCGTGCCGTCCGCCCGCCCCGCCGTGCCCCCGCCCGTGTCGTCGAGCGACGGGAACTGGTCGTCGAGGAACTTCTCCAGCAGAGAGGGGTTCGCGGCGTCCGTGTGCACGCCCGGCGGGCCGAAGCCGTCCGGGTACGACGGCGGCCCGTCGGGTGAGGTGTCCGGGACGCCCCTGGCCCCCAGCCGCATCCCGCCCCTGGCGAACCCCGCCCCCTTCGTACCGAGGAGTTCGGGCAGCAGGCGTCCGACGAACTCGGTGGGGTTGTTCTTGAACCCGTCGACGGCGGCCTGGACGACCCGGTCCGGGTGGGCGACCGTCGAGGCCAGCCCGGCGAGGGTGAGATTGACGTTCTGGTAGTACGCGGCCGGGTTCCTGAGGTTGTAGGGGTCCATCGGATTGAGGCCCCGGGCGAAGTTGAGCAGTCCGGCGGTGCCCTTGACGATGCCACCGGTCAGCTGGGCGCCTTCGAGCCCGATGGCCGTGTTCAGGTCCATGAAGTTGTTGCCCAGCCGGCTCAGCGGCGGCGGCTCGGCCGGGGCGTGCGCCAGGGTCGCGCTGATGGCGGACGCCGTACGGGACGCGGCCTCGTTCCGGGCCATCCGGGCGTCCTCCAGGATGGTCTCGGCCTTCTTGCGGTCGGCCACCCCCGGGTCCACCCAGTCGTCCGGCCGCGGGCCCGGGTCCTCACCCGTGAGGATCTTGGCGTTGTAGGTCTGGATCTTCTCGTTGTGCGCCTTCGCCGACGTCTCGCTGGCCTGGCGGCCCCGGCGGTAGGTGTCGATGGCGTCCTGCGCCTTGTCCTGCGAGCTCTTGACGGTCTCGGCGTAGGCGTCCAGGGCTTTCGCGGCCCGCTCGCAGGCGTCCGCCGCCCGGGCCCACTTCGCCGGGTGGAGGGTGGCCTTCTGCTGGAAGGCGTCACCGCCCTCGCCCCGCCAGCCGCCGGAGTCGACCTTCCGCATGCCCTGGCCGACCCGGTCGAACGCGGCGTAGAAGTCCTTGAGGTGCTTGGTGGACTCCCGGATCTCGGCCACCTTGCCGTGGACGAGCTGCTTGGGGTCGTCCGTGTGCCCGAGACCCTGCTCGCTCGGGGTGGCGCCGAGACCGGCCGCTATGTGGTCGCCCGCGTTGTGGACGAAGTCACCGGCCTCGTCCAGACCGACGTAGTCGAGGCCGTCGCCCAGCTTGTCGCTGCCGTAGTCGATGGCCTCGCCGAGCTTCTCCTTGCCCGAGTCGATCAGATCCTCGCCGACGCTCAGCCCTTTGTTGACCGCGCCTTCGAGATTGTCGAGGAAGCCCATCAGCCCTCGCCCCCGCCGGGCGCGCCCTGCGCCTGCTGCGCCTGCTGCGCCGCCTCGGCCCGGGCCTCGGGGGAGGGGCCGAAGGTGTCGTCCAGCCACCGGTCGTAGTCGGCGTCCGAAACCCCGAAATCGTCGTGGAGGTTCTGCGGAGTGAGGCCGTGCATCAGGAAGCGTGAGGTCATCAGATCGCGCCCGGCGTCCTTGTATCCCTGTTCCACATTGGCCTGGGCCTTCTCCCACGACTCCCGGCTGTAGTCGGTCTCGACGGCGGACTTCGCGATATCCCCCCAGCCCTCCCGCTGGACCTCGTCCTCGGTCGCGTAGGGGTTGCCGACCAACGAGTTGGCGCCGATCTTCAGAAAGCCCTCCACGTACTTCTCGGTCTCGTAGTACGTGCCCGCCGACAGCCCGACCCCCTGGGCGAATGTGTTCCCCTCGTTGATCAGTGTGCGGACCCCCCACTCCCACCGCTCGCAGAACGTGGAGAACTTGTCCGCCACGTCCTCGTGTCCCAGCTCCAGACCGGAGAGCGCGATATCACCGAAGCCGCGCCCGGTACCGGCCGTGCCGACCATGCCGAGTTCCTTCAACTCGGCCAGCGCGTCGGTGAGTCCCTTCGCTATCAGATCGAGTCCCTGCGCCCGCAGGTCCTTTCCCCCCGGGCCGACGCCCCCGTCGCCGTTCAACCGATTTCCCCCTCGTAGTGATCGGTGTGTTCGTGATCGATCGCCGCCTCGTCCGGGACGATCCCCCGCACCGGCGGGAACACCATGCCGCGCGGCCCGTCGGCGCAGTTCAGCGCGACACCGCAGGGCATCCCGGCGGCGGGTACCGCCACATCGAGCAGCTTCTCCCCGAGGACCGTCTCGTACGTCCACTCCTCGTGGGAGCGGCCCCGTAGTTCCGCGTACCGGGCGAGCGCCGCCTCGTCGGTGAAGGCGAGGACGAAGCGGATTCCGTTGTGGTCGGCGGTCAGCCAGCCCTGTCGGGTCTCCGAGTCCGCGCCCGTACTCGCGTCCGGCTCCGTGCTCGGGCCCGCGCCTTCGCCCAGCGGTACCAGTACCGCCGTCCGCCGGAAACCGGCCAACAGCCCGGCGAACTCCCGGCGATGGCGGTCCTCGGGCGATTCCTCGACGGCCGGGTTCCCGGCGGGCTCGACGGGCGGCGGCGCGTTCCGCGTGGGTGCGGCGCTTGCGCTGTCCGGCCGCCGGCCGCCGGGCGGTTCACCGCCGGGTGGTCGGCTACGGGGCGGCGGTGCCATCTCCGCGTATGCCGAGAGCCGTGACGTCGGCCGGGCCGGGGCAGCCCGCTCGGGGCCCGGCGCGTCGTGATCCGCCCCGGGCGGCACGTGCGTCATCGGACCCCCTGTGCTGATGAACCGAGTTCGCCGGTGTCCGAAGCCGGATGAGGCGCCGGCCGTCTCAGGCCCGGCCGGGCTCAGGCGGGTTCAAGCCAACGGCGATTGTCCGGGCATCATACTGACGGCTGATCATCACGGGCCGGGCGCCCGGTGATGCGATCGGCCGGGCTCCGGAAAAAGCGGCGGGGCCCGGTCCGTGTGGACCGGGCCCCGCCGCTGACGTACTGGTGTCGGTTACGACTTCGTGCCCAGGTGGTGGACCCGGACCATGTTCGTCGTGCCGGGGACTCCGGGCGGGGAGCCGGCCGTGATGATCATGGTGTCGGACTCGTTGTAGCGCTGGAGCTTCAGCAGCTCCGCGTCGACCAGGTCGACCATGGCGTCGGTGTTGTCGACATGGGGGACCACGAAGGACTCGACGCCCCAGCTCAGGGTGAGCTGGTTGCGGGTGGACTCCTCGGTCGTGAAGGCCAGGATCGGCTGGCAGACCCGGTACCGGGAGAGACGGCGGGCCGTGTCGCCGGACTGGGTGAAGGCGATCAGCGCCTTGCCGTCGAGGAAGTCGGCGATCTCGCAGGCCGCGCGGGCGACGGAGCCGCCCTGGGTGCGCGGCTTCTTGCCGGGGACCAGGGGCTGGAGGCCCTTGGAGAGCAGCTCCTCCTCGGCGGCGATGACGATGCGGGACATCGTCTTGACCGTCTCCAGCGGGTACGCGCCGACCGAGGACTCCGCGGAGAGCATCACCGCGTCGGCACCGTCGAGGATGGCGTTGGCGACATCGGACGCCTCGGCGCGGGTCGGCCGGGAGTTGGTGATCATCGACTCCATCATCTGGGTCGCGACGATCACCGGCTTGGCGTTGCGGCGGCAGAGCTCGATCAGCCGCTTCTGGACCATCGGGACCTTTTCGAGCGGGTACTCGACGGCCAGGTCGCCGCGGGCCACCATCACACCGTCGAACGCCATCACGACGTCCAGCATGTTCTCGACGGCCTGCGGCTTCTCGACCTTGGCGATGACGGGGACGCGCCGGCCCACCTCGTCCATCACCTTGTGGACGTCCTTGACGTCGTCGGCGTCCCGGACGAAGGAGAGCGCGACCAGGTCGCAGCCCATCCGGAGGGCGAACTTGAGGTCCTCGACGTCCTTCTCCGAGAGCGCCGGGACGTTCACCGCGGCGCCGGGCAGGTTGATGCCCTTGTGGTCGGAGATGACACCGCCCTCGACGACGATCGTCTTCACCCGGGAGCCGTCGACCTCGACGACCCGCAGTTCGACGTTGCCGTCGTTGATGAGGACCTGGTCGCCCTTGGAGACATCGCCCGGCAGACCCTTGTACGTGGTGCCGCAGATGGTCTTGTCGCCGGGGACGTCCTCGGTGGTGATGGTGAACTCGTCACCGCGGACCAGCTCGACGGGGCCCTCGGCGAAGGTCTCCAGCCGGATCTTCGGGCCCTGGAGGTCGGCCAGTACGCCGATCGCCCGGCCCGTGTCCTCCTGCGCCTGGCGCAGCCGGCGGTACCGGCCCTCGTGATCGGAGTGGGTCCCGTGGCTCATGTTGAAGCGGGCCACGTTCATACCGGCCTCGATGAGAGCTTTCAGCTGCTCGTACGAGTCGACGGCGGGGCCCAGTGTGCAGACGATTTTGGAACGGCGCATAAGGCGGATCCTATCGGTTTGTTTCGACTCGGAATATTCCGTCTGGCGGAAGATACAAATGGGCGGCTATTCGCTCAGTCGAGTGTTTCCGCGGTGACCAGTGCGAACGTCTGCCGGGCGATCTCCAACTCTTCGTCGGTCGGGACGACCGCGACCGCGACCCGCGCGTACGGCGGCGACACGATCCGGGCGTTCGGGGACCGCTCCTCGTTCAGCCGGGAGTCCAGCGCCAGACCCAGTTCCTCCAGCCCCGCGATCGCGGCGGCCCGTACGGGTGCCGCGTTCTCGCCGACGCCCGCCGTGAACACCACGGCGTCGACCCGGCCGAGAACCGCGTAATACGCTCCGATGTACTTCTTCAGGCGGTGTACGTAGATGTCGAAGGCGAGCCGCGCCCGCTCGTCGCCCTCGTCGATCCGGCGGCGGATCTCCCGCATGTCGTTGTCGCCGCAGAGGCCCACCAGGCCGCTCTTCTTGTTCAGCAGGACGTCGATCTCGTCCGTCGACATGCCCGCCACCCGCTTCAGATGGAAGGTGACCGCCGGGTCGACGTCGCCGGACCTGGTGCCCATCACCAGCCCCTCCAGCGGCGTCAGGCCCATCGAGGTGTCCACGCACCGGCCGCCCGCCACCGCGGACGCCGAGGCGCCGTTGCCCAGATGGAGCACGATCACATTGACGTCCTCGGGCGCCCGGCCCAGCAGCCGGGCCGTCTCCCGCGAGACATACGCGTGCGACGTGCCGTGGAAGCCGTACCGCCGGATCCGGTGCGCGTCCGCCGTCTCCACGTCGATGGCGTACCGCGCCGCGGCCTCCGGCATCGTGGTGTGGAACGCCGTGTCGAAGACCGCGACCTGCGGGAGGTCCGGCCGGAGCGCCCGCGCGGTCCTGATCCCGGTGATGTTGGCCGGGTTGTGCAGCGGCGCCACCGGCACCAGCCGCTCGATCTCCGCCAGCACCTCGTCGTCGATCACCGTCGGCGCCGAGAACCGCAGCCCGCCGTGGACCACCCGGTGGCCGATCGCCGCCAGCTCCGGCGAGTCCAGGCCGAGCCCGTCCGCCGCCAGCTCCTCCGCGACCGCCTTCAGGGCCGCCGCGTGGTCCGGAATGGTGCCGGTCCACTCCCGCAGCCCGGCCCCGCCCCCGGCCAGCGGGGTGTGCACCAGCCGGGCCTCCCCCTCGCCGATCCGCTCCACCAGGCCGACCGCAAGCCGGGACGCGTCCCGCATGTCGAGCAGCTGGTACTTCACCGACGACGAGCCGGAGTTGAGGACGAGGATCCGGGTCGGGGTGTCCGGGGCCGGAGAGGTGGGGGACGTGGTCACGAGTGCGATGCCTTCTGTGTGCGAGGACGGGGAGGGGGCCGGGGGCAGGGGGCGTACGGGTCAGACGGGCGCGGGCGCCGCCTCGGACCGCTCCCGTACCGGCTGGGCCTGGATCGCCGTGATGGCGACCGTGTTCACGATGTCGCCGACCAGGGCGCCGCGCGACAGGTCGTTCACCGGCTTGCGCAGACCCTGGAGTACGGGACCCACGGCCACCGCGCCCGCCGACCGCTGGACGGCCTTGTACGTGTTGTTGCCGGTGTTCAGGTCCGGGAAGATCAGCACGGTCGCCCGGCCCGCGACCTCCGACTCCGGCAGCTTGGTCGCCGCCACGGACGGCTCGACGGCCGCGTCGTACTGGATCGGGCCCTCGATCCGCAGCTCCGGGTGGGCGCCGCGGACCAGCTCGGTCGCCTCCCGCACCTTGTCCACGTCCGCGCCCGAGCCGGACGTCCCGGTCGAGTACGACAGCATCGCGATCCGGGGCTCCACCCCGAACCGGGCGGCCGTCGCGGCGGACTGGACGGCGATATCCGCGAGCTGCTCGGCGTTCGGGTCCGGATTGACCGCGCAGTCGCCGTAGACCAGCACCTTGTCGGCCAGGCACATGAAGAAGACCGAGGAGACGATCGCCGCCCCGCCGCCCGGGTCCGTGGGCCGGCGGGTCTTGATGATCTCGAAGGCGGGCCGGATGGTGGCGGCCGTGGAGTGCGCCGAACCGGAGACCATGCCGTCGGCCAGACCCTCCTCGACCATCAGGGTGCCGAAGTAGTTGACGTCCGCCACCACGTCGTACGCCAGCTCCACCGAGACGCCCTTGTGGGCCCGGAGCCGCGCGTACCGCTCGGCGAACGGCTGCCGCAGCTCCGAGGTGTGCGGATCGATCAGCTGTACGGAGGTGAGGTCGATACCCAGATCGGCGGCCTTCTTGCGGATCACGTCCGGGTCGCCGAGCAGGGTCAGATCGCAGACGTCCCGGCGGACCAGGACGTCGGCGGCGCGCAGGACCCGCTCCTCGGTGCCCTCCGGGAGGACGACCCGGCGGCGGTCGGCCCTGGCCTGCTCCAGCAGCTCGTGCTCGAACATCATCGGCGTCACCCGGCCGCTGCGGGCGACGGCGAGCCGTGCCAGCAGCTCACCGGTGTCGACATGGCGCTCGAAGAGGCCGAGGGCGGTCTCCGCCTTGCGCGGGGTGGCGCCGCTGAGCTTGCCCTCCAGCCGGAACAGCTCGGCGGCGGTGGGGAAGCTGGTGGCCGCGACCGAGATCACCGGGGTGCCGGGGGCCAGCCGGGACGCCAGGGTGAGGACCTCGGTGGTGGGCCGCTCGTCGAGGGTGAGCAGTACGCCCGCGATCGGCGGGGTGCCCGCGGAGTGCGCGGCCAGCGCGCCGACCACCAGATCGGCCCGGTCGCCGGGGGTGACGACCATACAGCCGGGGGTGAGGGCGGTGAGGAAGTTGGGGAGCGTCGCGCCGCCGAAGACGAAGTCGAGGGCGTCCCGGGCGAGGCCCGAGTCATCGCCCAGCAGAACCGTTCCGCCGAGTGCGTGGGTGATCTGGGCGACGGTCGGCGCTGAGAGGGCGGGCTCGTCCGGGAGGACGTAGCAGGGGACGGGGAGGCGGGCCGCGAGCCGCTCGGATATCGCCGCCCGGTCGACGGGCGCCACCCGGTTGACCGTGAGGGCGAGGATGTCGCAGCCCAGCGCCTCGTAGGCACGGAAGGCGTTACGCGCCTCGGCCCGTACGGACTCCGCGGTCTGGCCCCGCCCGCCCACCACCGGGATCACCGAGGCGCCGAACTCGTTGGCCAGCCGGGCGTTGAGCGCCAGCTCGTCCGGGAGCTGGGTGGCGGCGAAGTCCGTACCGAGGACCAGGACGACCTCGTACTCCCTGGCCACCCGGTGGAACCGGTCCACCAGCCGCGAGACCAGCTCGTCCGTGCCCTGCTCGGCCTGGATGGTGGACGCCTCGTGGTAGTCGAGGCCGTAGACGGTCGCCGGGTCCTGGGTCAGCCGGTAGCGGGCCCGGAGCAGCTCGAACAACCGGTCGGGTCCGTCGTGCACCAGCGGCCGGAACACGCCCACCCGGTCCACCTGGCGGGTGAGCAGTTCCATCACCCCCAGCTCGACGACCTGGCGGCCGTCTCCGCGGTCGATTCCGGTCACGTACACGCTGCGCGTCACGTGTGTTCTCCTGTCCGCCCGTCCGCCCGCTCACGCCATCGTGGTGTTCGTGCGACTCGTCCGTTGTAGTGTTCGTAGCGTTCTATGACTTTTATGCGTTTATGGCCTGGTGAGGGCCGTAAAAGAAACCGCCGGTGAGCGGTCTGTGCCTCTTGACGATACCTCTGTCGGTGCGCTAGGCGCCTGGCGGGCGGCTCGGGGAGCCGGGCCGGTGCCGACCGGGCCCCTCGGGCGCTGGTCGGGACGCCGAAGGGGTCGGCGGGGTTTCCCGGGGTAGCCGGAGAGGGAGCCGGACGGCGGCCCCGGGGGAACCGGCAGCGGCGGCCCCCGGGGCGTGGAACAATTGTTTTCCGGCTCAAACGTCCCATTGACGAGCAGGAGACACAGCGCGATGCGAATCGGAGTGCTCACCGCCGGAGGCGACTGCCCCGGACTGAACGCGGTCATCCGGTCGGTCGTGCACCGGGCCATCACCGGGCACGGCGACGAGGTCATCGGATTCGAGGACGGCTTCAAGGGCCTCCTCGACGGGCACTACCGCCCCCTCGACCTCAACGCGGTGAGCGGCGTACTCGCCCGGGGAGGCACGATCCTCGGCTCGGCCAGGCTGGAACGAGCCAGGTTGCGCGAGGCGGCCGAGAACTGCGGCGAGATACAGCGGCGGTACGGGATCGACGTCCTCATCCCGATCGGCGGCGAGGGCACCCTCACCGCGTCCCGGATGCTCTCCGACGCGGGCATGCCCGTCGTCGGCGTCCCGAAGACCATCGACAACGACATCTCCGCCACCGACCGCACCTTCGGCTTCGACACCGCGGTCACCGTCGCCACCGAGGCCATCGACCGGCTGAAGACCACCGCCGAATCGCATCAGCGGGTGATGGTCGTCGAGGTCATGGGGCGGCACGCGGGCTGGATCGCCCTGGAGTCCGGAATGGCGGGCGGCGCCCACGGCATCTGTCTGCCGGAGCGCGCCTTCGAGGTCCAGGACCTGGTCAAGATGGTCGAGGAGCGGTTCGCCCGGGGCAAGAAGTTCGCCGTGATCTGCGTCGCCGAGGGCGCGCACCCGGCGGAGGGCTCCATGGACTACCGCAAGGGCGAGATCGACCAGTTCGGCCATGAGCGCTTCCTCGGGATCGGCAACCGCCTGGCGGTCGAACTGGAACACCGGCTCGGCAAGGAGGCCAAGCCGGTCATCCTCGGGCACGTCCAGCGCGGCGGTGTCCCCACCGCGTACGACCGGGTACTGGCCACCCGCTTCGGCTGGCACGCGGTCGAGGCCGCGCACCGCGGCGACTTCGGCAAGATGACGTCCCTGCGCGGGACGGAGATCCTGATGGCGCCGCTGGCGGACGCGGTCCGGGAGCTGAAGAAGGTTCCCGAGGAGCGGATGAACGAGGCGGAGTCCGTCTTCTAGAAGAGAAGTCCGTCGCCCCGCCGGACGCGTGCGGCACGCGGTGGACGGGTGTCGCCGGGCGTCCCGGCGACGCTCCCCATGGCGAGACGAATGGCCTCGGTCGATCCCCGTGTCGTCGGCCGAGGCCATTCGTGTGTTCCCCCGTAGCCGCCCCGCTCCCGCGATCAGTGCCCCTGTCTCCGGTGCCGCGGCGGCGTCTCCACCTTCCGCCCGGACCGGCCGCCGGGGCAAGGGATTCCCTGTCCGGGACATGTCCCGGCCGGGGTCGGACAGTGTCCGGGCAGGTCAGCCGGGCGGGCCCGGTCCGGTCCCGGCCGGATGGCGACCGGCGGGCGGATCGGCCGGTGATGACCGGGCCCGGGTACTTCCTTTGATAGCGTCCCGCGCGGCCCCCGAACCAGGGCCGGACGGTCTGGGGGGGCGTGCGGATGCGGGGAGCGGACGGGGAACGTACCGGCGACGGCCGGGCGGGCCGGTGGTCCCGGCGGTTACGGCGGCCCCGGCTCCGTACCGGGGTGGCCCTGGCCCTCGCACTGATCGCGACAATCGCCGCGGGCACCACCGTCACCGGAGCGCTGGAGCGGCGGGACCGGCTCGCCGACAACCGGGCCCAGCTCGACCGGGCCTGCCGGGGGCTGTTGCCCGCCGAGCGACTGCGCCCGTACCTCCCCGACGACTCCCGGGGGCGGACGGCCGAGTACGGCACCCTCCTCGGCACCGATCCCGGACAGGGCACCCGGGCACTGCTCGACTGCCGGCTCTTCTGGGGCGGCGGCGGACCACGAGGTGAGCACGGGGCCGAGGTCCTGGTCCGGGCCACCGCCGTCGGGGAGCCCGACGAGGACACACCGGTACTGCCGAGGCTGAGGGCGGAGGCGTTCCCGCTGGCCCTGCCGCCGTCCGCACTCGGCGGCTCCCAGCTCAAACAGCGCTGGGCCGCCGCCACACTCGTCGTCGACTGTCCCGCCGGTATCACCCGGCACGGAGGCGGCCGGACGAACGACATCCGGGTACGGGCCGTACTCCCGCGTGACCGGTCGGCCGCCGGAGTGGCCGACGACCGGGACGGACCGGCCCGCGACCTGGCGGACCGGCGAGCGGCGGCCCGGACCGCCGTCGCCGTCGCCGACTGGGTCACCGAACGCGCCGGATGCCGGGGTACGGACCTCGGCACCGCCGTCCCCGACGGCCCCGCCCCCGCGAGCGGCGCCGCCGACCCCGCGCTCTGCCGCTGGCTCGACCCGCACGCCCTGGGCCTCGGCGGCGGCTGGACCGCCGTCCCCGGTGAGCCGTACGCCACCCGGGCCGGAGTCTGCGCGATCGAACACCCCGACGGACGGCGGGTCGAGGCGGCGAGCGGCACCGGCGGCTGGGGAACCCGGCTCCACGACGACGGCGGGCCGAATACCCGGAGCGACGACGGCTCCTGGACCTGGCGCGGCGACCCGCCCGAGGCGTCGGTATCGGCGTCGGCCCTGTGCGGCGAAGGGAAGCGGGCCGGAGTACGGGCCTACCACCGGGTCGCCGTCACCCCGCCGCGCACCACCCCCGACGCCGAGGGGTGGCACCGGATATCCCGCGCCGACGCCGACCGGCTCACGGAGACCGCGCGCCGCACGCTGGCCGCCTATTCGGCCGCGTCCGACGGCTGGCCCCGGCGGACCGGCTGCCGCGACACCACGACGCTTCCGGAGCGGACCCGATGAGCCACCCCGGCGACCACCGCCCGGCGGGCGAGATCCTCTACGACGAGGAGCGGCCAGGCCCCCCGGGACCCGTGCCGCCGCCGTCCGCCCCTTCCGTCCTCCCGGCCTCCCGGTGGCGGACCCGCCCCGTGCTGCCGGCCCTCGCCCTGGTGGCGGGCGTCGCCGCGTGGGCCGCCTTCGGGGACGAACTCTCCGACCGGGGGCGCGACCGGGCCCTGGAATCGGCCTGCGACGGGCTCACCCCCGCCCCCGAGGTCCGGGCCCTCCTCGGACCCGGCCCCCTCGCCGAGGACCGGGAACACCGGATCGCAGAAGGCGGCGGAGACCCGGCGAACCCGCTCCACCTGCGATGCGTCCTCGTCCGCACCGGCGGCGAAACCGGTGAACACCTCGGCCGCGAAGGCTCGGTGGAGATCGGCGTACGGTCCGTACCGGCGGCCGGGGCCCGGGCCGCGCTCCGCGCCGACCCCCACCACCCCGGGGCCTCCGCCACGGCACCCGTTCCCCTCGGACACGGCTGGTACGGCTTCCTGGACGACGACTCCCACGAAGACGGCAAGACGGCCGCGGTCCTCCTCGACTGCGCCCCCGACCTGCTGGTCACCGCCGAGACCACGATCGAGGGCGGCGCCACCGACGACCCCGCCGAACGCGTCGCCCTCGCCCGGCTGGTGACCGCCGTCGCCACCGGCGCGGGCGAGCGATACGGCTGCGGGACGCCGTCCGGGGCGGCCGTGCCGCGTACGGTGCCGCTGCCGCCCGCCGACGACGAAGCCGTACCGCCCGCCGCCGCGCGCGGGGCGTGTACCGGCGTACGGCCCGGCTTCCCCGGCGCCCGGGTCGCCGACGGCGGCGGACACGGGCTCTCGCCCCGCGAGTACTGCCGGGTTGTCGGCACACCGGGCGCCGAGGAGTTCGGCGGCTCACCGCGGGGCCGGAGCGACGGCTACACCCTGGAGGCGTACTACGGACCGTACGCCCAGCCGCCTGACCCGGAGGAATCCGTGACTGTCCGGAGCGCGGCGGCGTGCGGGGCGCGGGGCGACGAACGCGGCCTGTACGTCCTCCGGGGCGCCTCGGCCGACCCCGGGGCCCGCCGGGCGCTGGACGCGTTCGCGAGGGCGTCGGCGGTGAAGCGCGGCTGTACGTATCCGGCCCCGGCCGCGGCTTCTTTTGGGACGCGCTGACGCGCCCCTGCCCTCCTCGCCGAGGCGGGTTGCTCGCGCCTCGCGCCCCTGCCCCGGGTCCGCCCGGCGTCTTCAGGCCGTCTGCGGTCTGCCGCCCGTGGTGGGTTGCTCGCGCAGTTCCCCGCGCCCCTAAATGCTCTCCCTCTCGCCGCCCCTGAAAGGGCCTCGCCGCCCTCGCGGAGAGGCCGGGTCCTCCTTCCAAAGGCGATGCCGGGGAGAGCATTTAGGGGCTCGGGGAACTGCGAGACCAGCCAGCCACGGTCCGCGGACCGCGAACAGCATCAGGTCGCCGGGCGAGACCCGGGTATTTTCGCGATGCCGTGGAGGGCCAAGGCGCTGGGGGTTCCCCCATTGCCGGAGGCATAGGGGCTCGGGGAACTGCGAGACCTGCCGGCCACGGTCCGCAGGCCGCGAACAGCATCAAGCCACCGGGCGCGGCCCGGGGAGTTCGGGCGGCGCAGGGGTGACCTCGCTTGAGGGAGACGCGGCGCTATTTGACCTGGTCGAAGCGGCCCAGGAAGCGGAACTTCGAGTTCTCCGCGCGGTAGAGGAACGCCGATCTCTCCAGTTGGAGCATGTGCGTGCCGTTCGCCTGGAAGGCGAGGGGCTTCGCGATGCCCTCGTAGCTGGAGCGGAAGACGCGTTCCGCGACCTCGCCGGGGGTGACCGAGGCGCGGGAGCCGAACGCGGCGAGGGCGGTGGCGACCAGGCCCACCGCGTCGTACGCCTCGGCGGACCAGCGGGCCGGTGGCGCCCCGTACCGGGCCCGGTGGGCGGCGGTGAAGGCGCGGGCCGCCTTGCTGCCGGCCGAGGGCACGTCGATATAGGGCGCCTCGAAGATCCAGCCGTCGGCGGCGCGTCCGGCCGCTTCGAGGAACGCCGGGCGCATCGCGGGTTCGAAGCCGGTCCGGGCGCCGGTGAATCCGGCCGCCGTGAGGGCCCGGGCGCAGGCCGCCGCCCGGGTGGGGGAGGTTCCGGCGAAGACGACGGCGTGCGGCCGGGTGGCCAGCGCTTCGCGGACGACCGTCGTGAAGTCGGTCCGGTTCGCGGGCATCACATGGACGGTCGTCGTGCCCTCGTTGGGCGGTGCCTCGGACAGATTCCGGCTTATCGAGCGGGCTTCGGCGCCCGCCGCCGCGTCCTCGACGAGGGCCGTTCGGCTGCTGTCGGCGACCCGGGTCAGATAGGAGAGCACCGGGTAGGTCCGGTACGAGCCGGGGGCCCGGGCGGCGATCAGGGTACGGGTGTCGGTGAGGGCGGTCCCGGTGTCGTCGGGGTCGGCCGAGACGAGGAGGATCGGCATCGACTCCGCGGTGTAGTGGGGGACCGCGGCGCGTACGGCGGCGGTGGTGGTGGGGCCGATCACCGCGCACACGGCGGGGTCCCCGGTCAGCCGCCGGGCGGCCGTCAGGGATTCGGCGGCCCGGCCCCGGTCGTCGCGGACGGCCAGGGCGAGGGTGAAGGGCCGGTCGCGCCGGGCGTTGTGCGCGGCGATCGCGAGCCGCGCGCCGCGTTCCTGGGCGGTGGCGTCGGCCTTGCCGGGGCCGGAGAAGTCGGCCTGGAGGCCGATGGTCCGGGTGGGGACCGGGCTCGGGTCGTCCCGCTGTCCGTCCGGGTCGCGGCGGAACATCAGGCTCGCGGCGCCGACGCCGGAGGCGGCGACGGCGGCCACCGCCGAGCCGCCGATGATCAGCGCCCGGCGCCGGGTGGCGGGCCGCCCGCCGGGTCCGGCCGGGAACGCGACCGTGGTCTCTCCGGCCGGCCGGGGCGGCGGGTCCAGGGCTCGGGCCGAGCGGTCGGCGACCAGCCGTACCACCGTCGGCGGCAGCCAGTCCGCCCCACCGGGCGCACCACCCCCGACGGCCCCGATGCCTCCGGCGGTCTCGCAGACGGCCCGGAGCGCGGCGGCGGTGGGCCGGTCCTCCGGGTGTTTGGCCAGACAGGCGGTGATCGCCCCGGCCAGCTCCGGCGGGAGCAGGGTGTCGAGCCCGTCGAGGTCGGGCTCCTCGTGGATGGTGCGGTACAGCACGGCGCCCGGGTCGCCGGTGCCGAACGGGCGCCGCCCGGTGGCCGCGTAGGCGAGGACGCAGCCGAGGGCGAAGACATCGCTGGGGGCCGCGACCTCCCCGTCGGTGGCCCTGGCCTGTTCGGGGGAGAGATAGCCGGGGGTGCCGACGACCATGTCGGGCGCGGTCAGTACGGTCACGCCCGCGCCCTGGGCGATGCCGAAGTCGATCAGCCGGGGCCCGTCGAGGGCGAGCAGGACGTTGCCGGGTTTGACGTCCCGGTGCACCAGTCCCGCCGTGTGCACCTCGGTGAGGGCCGCCGCGAGCCGGGCGCCGACGACGGCGACCGTACGCCCCGGCAGCGGCCCGGCCGCCATCGCCTCGGTGAGAGAGGGCCCCGGTACGAAGGCGGTGGCGAGCCAGGGTGCCGGGGCATCGGGGTCGGCCGCCACCACCGGGACGAGCCAGGCCCCGGTGAGCCCGCTCGCCAGCCGTACCTCACGGCGGAACCGGGCCCGGAACGCCGGATCGGCGGCGTACTCGGCCCGGATCACCTTCAGGGCGACGGGCGTTCCGTCGGCGGCGCGGGCCAGATACACCGTGCCCATGCCGCCCGAGCCGAGCCGGGCGAGCAGCCGGTGCCCGCCGAGCGACTCGGGGTCTTCGGGACGCAGTGCGTCCATCGTGTTGTTCCTCGCCGTCCTCGCCGGGCCGTCAGGGTGGGCAGCTGCACCGTCAGGTGGGCAGCTTCAGAGGGCCGACATAGCCGAACCGGCCCTTTTCGACCTTGTAGTGGTGCACATGCGTGGCCTTCAGATAGCCGCTGTCGTCGTACGCGTAGGTCTGGGCCAGCCCCTTGAACTCGGCGGCGGCCAGGGCGCCGCCCAGCTCGCGGCGGCCGGCCCCGGCCCGGAGCGAGCCGATCCGGTCGGCCAGCAGCCGGATCGCGTCATAGGTCTCCGCGGCCGTGACCGGCGGGGCGGCGCCGTACCGTGCGCGATAGGCGGTGGCGAAGGTCTTGACCCGGGCGGCCTCGGGGCCGATGTACGGGGTCAGCGACTGCCAGCCGTCGGCCGTGGCACCGGCGGCGCCGGTGAAGTCGGCCGTCGCCGACAGCGAGTCGAGGAACCGGGGGCCGGTGAAGCCCTTCCCGCTCAGCGCGCGGGCGACCACGGCGGCCCGCTTCGGGGTGCCGGTGTAGTACAGGCTGTCGATGCCCCGGGAGAGCAGATCGGCCACGACCGAATCGGGCGCGGCCCGTTCCGGTACGACCCGGACGGCCAGATCGAGTTTGAGGCCCCCGGCCGCGCCCTTCGACAGGAACGTCATCTCCCAGCCGGTGAGGCCGCCCGCGCGGTCGATCAGCAGGCCCGGCCGGGTGGCGCCCTGCGCGGAGATCGCCATCATCGTCGCGTAGGCGGTGTACGGCCGGAGCGGGGCCGCTCGGTAGTACCACTTCGGCGAGGCGAACAGGGACTCCTGGGCAGCGGCGAGCGACAGTTCGGAGACCGAGATCAGCGGCAGCCGGGCCCGTTCGTACACCTCGACGGCGGCCACCCCCGAGATGTAACCGGTCGGTCCGACGACGCCCAGTACCTCCGGATCGTTCGTCAGCCGCCGGGCCGCACCCACCGCCCTGGCCGCCTCGCCCTTGTCGTCCAGGACCCGCAGGACCAGGGTGAACGGCTTCTCCGCACGGGCGTTGAACTCGGCCACCGCCAGCCGGGCGGCCCGCTCCTGGACCAGGCCCTCGGCCTTCTGCGGGCCGCTGAGGTCGGCGTGCAGTCCGATGACCCGGCGCGGTCCGGCCGCCACCGGCTCCTTCTCGTCGTCGCGCAACGCCCACCACAGGGCCGTACCGCCGCCCGCCGCGAGCAGCGCCGTACCACCGGCCGCGAGACCGAGGAACCGGCGCCGCCCCGGCGCGGCGGCGGGCTGCGGCACGGTCGCCTCGGGGACCAGCGTCGGCTCGATACCGGGCAGGGCCAGCATCGCGTCCGCCCGCCGGGCGATCACCGTCACCACCGGATCCGGCAGCCAGTCGATCGTGCCCTCCGGCGCGTCCTCCGCCAGCGCCTCGTCGACCTCGGCCGCCGACGGCCGGTCCGCCGGGTCCTTGGCGAGGCAGCGGCCCAGCAGCTCCCGCAACTCCTCGTCGTGAATCGCCGTCAGATCGGGGGCGTCGTGGACGGTCCGGTAGAGCAGCGCGTCCACCGCGCCCAGTCCGAACGGCGGCCGGCCGGTGGCCGCGTAGACCAGCACACACGCCAGGGAGAAGACATCGCTCGCCGCCCCCACCTCGTGCGCCCGCGCCTGCTCGGGGGAGAGGAACCCCGGGCTGCCCACTACGACCCCGGCGGACGTCAGTTCGGTCGCCTCGGCCGACGTGGAGCGGGCGATCCCGAAGTCGATCAGCCGGGGCCCGTCCATCGCCAGCAGAATGTTCCCCGGCTTGACGTCCCGGTGCACCAGGCCCGCCGTATGCACCTCGGCCAGCGCCCTGGCCAGCACCTTCCCCAGCACCCTGACCGCCCGCGACGGCAGTACGCCGCACTCCGCGACGGCCTCCGCCAGCGACGGGCCGGGGACGAACGCCGTGGCCAGCCAGGGCGATCCGGTCTCGGTGTCCGCGTCGAGGACCGGCACCACCCAGGGGCTGCGCACCCGGCGGGCGGTGTCCGCCTCCCGGCGGAACCGGGCCCGGAACGCCCGCTCGGCCGCGTACTCGGGCTGGATCACCTTGACCGCGGCCAGCTCGCCCCGGTCCGACCTGGCGAGATACACCACTCCCATCCCGCCCGCGCCCAGCCGGCCCAGCAGCCGGTAGACGCCGAGCCGGGAGGGGTCGGACGGCAGCAGTCGCTCCATCACGCACCGTCCTTCGGGGCGGACGGCGACGCCGTCGCCTTCGAACCATTCTTCGGGCCCGGTTCGCGGCCGAACTCCTCCCGCGCCCTGAGCTGGGTGTAGGGCACCACCTCGGACACCAGCTTGAACGCCGCCTCGTCTGTGTACCCGGCACCCGCGCAGACCGAGGACGACAGCACCATCGAGCCGTAGGTCACCTGCTGCCACGTGTACGGATACGGCCCGCCGTGCCGCTCACTGACACACATCCCCGCCTCCGTCAGCGCGTCCTCACTGTGCAGGTTGGCGGCCTCCCCGAACCGGGCGGGCTGGGGATTGAGCCCGGTGAGCCGCTCGCCCCGGCGCAGTACCTGCTCGTCGCAGTGGAGGGATTCCTCCACCACCCGGGCCTGCTCCCACGCCGCGTCGGCGGCCGTACGGTGGAAGGTGATGGTCGCCGAGAAGCGGACCCGGCCCTTCCCGTCGGTGGGGGGCAGCTCGAAGTGCCGGGTGAGGGTGGCCAGTACGTCGTCCGGGATCGGCTCCCGGTTCCAGACGCAGTCGCTCCGCAGTACCGACCAGGTGGCGGTATCGCTCTCGTACGGCGTAGCCTTCCGCGTCCCCGCCGGAAGCCCCTCGGGCCCGACGATCAGCTTGTCGATCATCTTCCTGGCCTCGGCCGCCGTGCGGGGCAGCGCCGCCGGATCGGCCGGCTCCAGCGTGGGAGCCGGTTCGACGTCCCGGTCCGGTGCCACGACCACCGCGGCGTCCGACGGCCGTTTACCGGATTCGTCGCCGTCCCCGCCACCGGTACAACCGGCCACCAGGATCCCGCACAAGGCGAGGGCTCCCCACCCCCACCGGGCCTTTCTCTCCGCCACGATCCCCGCCCTTCGCATCGTGTCCGCTCGGCGCGCACCGGACACGGCCCCCTGGGGCGCCGGTCCGCGCCCATAGCGATGCTCGCCGGACACCTCATGGTTCCCGGGCGGCGGCAGGAGTATGCGAACGGGGGAGCGGGCCCGGCCCCGCGACGGGGGCCGGGCCCGCCGGGCGGGGACGGGGCCGGGCCGGGTCAGCCGGTGGGCAGACCGAGGTCCGCGGCGACGGCGCTCGCCCGGGTGAAGACGGACTTCAGATGCTCGGTGTCGCAGTACTTGTTGCCGGTGCTGACGATGCCGATCAGCTTGCCCCCGGCGACCAGCGGGCCGCCCGAGTCGCCCCGGCAGGTGCTGTTCGTGGTCCCGGCGGGCGGAGTCCCGCAGACCTTCTTCGCGAGGCTGTCGGCGGGGTCGGTGAAGGGCTCGCAGGCGGCGAGCGGCGACAGGACGAGGTGTGCCGACTTCAGCCGGGTGGCGTCAGTGTCCCGGGCGATCCGGCCCCAGCCCATCGCCTTGGCGGTGGAGCCCACCCGGTAGAGGGCGTTGTCCCGGGGGCCCGCGACCGGCAGCGGCGCGTACGGCATCGCCCGGTTCAGGGTGATCACGGCGGCGTCGTTGGCCAGCGACGCCTGGTCGTACCGCGGGTGCAGGGCGATCGAGCGAATGGTGCGGACCGTGCCCTTGGTGCTCGCGATCTCGGTCCGGCCGCCGACCACCCGCAACTGGTCGTTGCCGGGCTCGTCGACGCAGTGCGCGGCCGTCAGTACCTTGGTCGGCGCGACCAGGGTGCCCCCGCACGCCTGCCGCCCGTCCGGGGTCAGCAGGAGCATCGCGTAAGGGTGGTCGGTGACGGTGGTGTTCTGGCCGTCGCGGACGGCGCTGGCGGGGCTCGCGGTGATCGCGAGGGTGGTCGCGGCCAGCGCCGACGTGGCGAGGACGGCGGCGGTACGCCGGACGGCCGCCGACGCCTTCGAAGCCGTCCGGTTCGCCGGGTCGTTCTGGGCCTGCTGTGCCTCGGGTGCCTTGGACGTCATGGACATGGTTCCCCCTGGTTCACGGCGCGACCGGTCTGTGCCGCGCTCTTCCGCGCAGCAGGACGGGAATCCGGGCCGAGGCGTTCCATCTCTCCGCCAAGTCCCCCCGACCGTCACCCGGTTGGGTCAACCCGGCGATGGGCCGGGGATCAGCGCTTCCCGGGGCCGGTGACCCAGCGGTACTGGAGTTCGGGGCGGCCGATCTGACCGTACTGGGGGCTGCGGACCGCCCGGCCCTGGGTCACCAGATGCTCCAGGTAGCGGCGGGCCGTGATCCGGGAGATCCCGACCTCCGTACCCGCCTCCGCCGCCGTCAGGCCCTCCGGGGTGTCCCGGAGCGTCCGGGTCACCGACTCCAGCGTCGGCCCGCTCAGGCCCTTCGGCAGGGCGCTGCCCTCCGGGGCGCGCAGGGTCGCCAGGGCGCGGTCCACCTCCTCCTGACCGCTGGCCTCACCGGCGGCGGCGCGGAACTCGGCGTACCGCTCCAGCCGGTCGCGGAGCGTCGCGAAGGTGAACGGCTTCAGGACGTACTGCACCACCCCGAGGGAGACGCCCTCCCGGACGATCGCCAGATCCCGGGCCGACGTCACGGCGATCACATCGGCGCCGTGCCCGGCGGCCCGCAGCGACCGGACGAGACCGAGGCCGTGCCCGTCGGGGAGATAGAGGTCGAGCAGCAGCAGATCGACCCGGCGGCGCTCCAGGACCCGGACCGCCTGGGACCGGGAGTGCGCCACGCCCGCGACGGTGAAACCGGGGATCCGGCCGACGTACAGGGCGTGCGCGTCGGCGGCGACCGGGTCGTCCTCGACGACCAGGACACCGATGGTCCGAGCGGTTCCGTCCGCGTTCATGGCTGCTGCACCTCCCCGGTGCCGATGGGCAGCGGCGATCGTACGTCACCGGGCCCGGCGGGCCCGTGGCCCCCGTCACCTCCCGGCGCGGGGCGGGCCGCGCCCGGGGCCGTACGGTCCGCCTCCCGGGCCGCTCCCGCGACCGTCCCGGCCGCTTCCCGGGCCGGGCCGGAGGCGTCCGGCGTCATACCGGGACCCCGTCCCCCAGCGGCAGCCGTACGGTGAACTCCGCGCCGCCCTCGTCGCCCGTGCCCACCTCGATCGTGCCGTGCGCCCGGTGCACCGCCTGGCGGACCAGGGCCAGTCCGAGGCCCCGTCCCGAACCATGGGTCGTCCAGCCGCGCCGGAAGATCTCGCCGGCGCTCTCCCGGGCCACGCCCCGGCCCGTGTCGCGGACCCGGAGCAGCAGCTCGCCACCGCCCTCCCGGCCCTCGCCGGCCGCTCCCCGCCCACCGGCGGCGTCGGGCCGGTGCTCTTCCGCGCGGACCGTGACGGTGACCCGGGCCCGGCCCGGCCGGGCCCCGGAGAGAGCGGCCTCCGAGGCCGCGTCCACCGCGTTGTCGACCAGATTGCCCAGCACGGTGACCAGGTCACGGGCCGGGAGCGACGGCGGCAGCAGCCCGTCGTCGATCCGGCTGTCCTCGGCCAGCACCAGCTCCACGCCCCGCTCGTTGGCCTGGGCGGCCTTGCCGAGCAGCAGGGCCGCCAGGACGGGTTCACCGACCGCGCCGACGACCCGGTCGGTGAGGGTCTGGGCCAGCTCCAGTTCGGCCGTGGCGAAGTCGACCGCCTCCGTCACCCGGCCCAGCTCGATCAGCGACACCACCGTGTGCAGCCGGTTGGCGGCCTCGTGCGCCTGGGAGCGCAGGGCATGGCTGAAGCCGCGTTCGGAGTCCAGCTCGCCGGAGAGCGCCTGGAGTTCGGTGTGGTCCCGCAGGGTGACCACGGTGCCCCGGTGCTCCCCGCCGACGACGGGGCTGGTGTTGACCACCACGACCCGGTCGGCGGTCAGATGCACCTCGTCGACCCGGGGTTCGGAGGCCAGCAGCGCGCCGGTGAGACCGGGCGGCAGCCCCAGTTCGGTGACCGGACGGCCGACGGCGTCGCCGCCCAGGCCGAGCAGCTCCCGGGCGCCGTCGTTGACCAGGGCGATCCGCCGCCGGCCGTCCAGCATCAGCAGCCCCTCCCGGACCGCGTGCAGGGCCGCCTGGTGGTAGTCGTGCATCCGGCTCAGCTCGCCCGCGTTCATACCGTGGGTATGGCGGCGCAGCCGGGCGTTGATCACATGGGTGCCGACCCCGCCCAGGACGAGGGCGGCGCCCGCGACCACCAGCAGCCCCATCACCTGCCCGCGGACCTGCTCGCTGATCCGGTCGATCGTGATCCCGGCGCTGACCAGGGCGACGATCCGCCGCCCGCCGGACGGTCCGGCCGCGTCACCGGGGGGTTCCGTGGCGTAGACGGGGACGACGGTACGGATCGAGGAGCCCAGCACCCCCACCGTCGTCTCGCTGTAGACCTCGCCCCGCAGCGCCTGTTCCGTGTGGCCGAGATAGGGGCGGCCGATCTCCTCCGGCTGGGGGTGGGTCCAGCGGATGCCGTCCGGGGCCATGATCGTGACGAAGGCGACCCCGGCGTCCCGGCGGACCCTTTCCGCGTACGGCTGGAGGATCGCGGTCGGATCGGCGGAGCGGACGGCCGCCGCGACCGACGGCGAGTCGGCGACGGCCGCGGCGGTCGCGGTGGACTGGCGGCGGGCGGTCTCCTCGGCCTGCGAGCGGTCGACCACATAGGCGAAGAAGGCACCGCCCGCCACGATCGCCGCCACCAGAACGGCCTGCATCGCGTAGAGCTGGCCCGCCAGGCTGCGGGGGCGGGGTATGCGCATGGCACCAGTGTGCCTTCCGTTTCGCGGAGATTGCCGGGCGGTGAACGATTCGGTCGTGAACGAAATGTACGCAACGGTGACCCGGGTCACAGGGTGATGGATATTCGCCGAAATCCATACGGGACATGGACCTGGCAATTTCATCGAGGAGGACCCCTTGGCTGCGACAGCAGGCGGCAGAGACCGTACGCATTACCTGTACATCGCCGTGATCATCGCGGTGCTTGCGGGTATCGCCGTGGGCTTCGCGGCCCCGGGGGTCGCGGTCGAGCTGAAGCCCATCGGTACGGGCTTCGTCAATCTGATCAAAATGATGATCGCGCCGGTCATCTTCTGCACCATCGTGCTGGGTATCGGCTCGGTACGGCAGGCGGCGAAGGTCGGAGCGGTCGGCGGGCTCGCCCTCGGCTACTTCGTGATCATGTCGACGGTCGCCCTGGCGATCGGTCTGCTGGTCGGCAACTTCCTGGAGCCCGGCTCCGGGCTCTCGATCACCGAGGAGGCCAAGGCCGCCGGCGACAAGGCGGCCGAGGGCGCGGGCGGCGAGTCCACCGCCGAGTTCCTGCTCGGGATCATCCCCAAGACCCTGGTCTCCGCCTTCACCGAGGGCGAGGTCCTCCAGGCGCTGCTGATCGCCCTGCTGGCCGGGTTCGCCCTCCAGGCGATGGGCAAGGCGGGCGAGCCGATCCTCCGCGGTATCGGCCACATCCAGCGGCTGGTCTTCCGCATCCTGGCGATGATCATGTGGGTGGCCCCGATCGGCGCGTTCGGCGCGATCGCCGCCGTGGTCGGCGAGACCGGCCTCGACGCCCTGAAGTCGCTCGCGGTCATCATGATCGGCTTCTATGTCACCTGCGCCCTCTTCGTCTTCGTCGTCCTCGGCGCGCTGCTGAAGCTGGTCGCCGGGGTCAACCTGTGGTCCCTGCTGAAGTACCTGGGCCGGGAGTTCCTGCTGATCGTCTCCACCTCCTCCTCGGAGTCGGCCCTGCCGCGGCTGATCGCCAAGCTGGAGCACGCGGGCATCAGCAAGCCCGTGGTCGGCATCACCGTCCCCACCGGCTACTCCTTCAACCTCGACGGCACCGCCATCTATCTGACGATGGCCTCGCTCTTTATCGCCAACGCGATGGGCGACCCGCTGAGCGCCTCCGAGCAGATCTCCCTGCTCCTCTTCATGATCATCGCCTCGAAGGGCGCGGCCGGAGTCACCGGCGCCGGACTCGCCACCCTCGCGGGCGGCCTCCAGTCGCACCGGCCCGAACTCGTCGACGGCGTCGGCCTGATCGTCGGCATCGACCGCTTCATGTCCGAGGCGCGGGCGCTGACCAACTTCGCGGGCAACGCGGTCGCGACCGTACTCGTCGGCACCTGGACCAAGGAGATCGACAAGGACCGGATGACCGAGGTGCTCGCCGGGCGCATCCCGTTCGACGAGTCCACTCTCCTCGACGACGGCCACGGCGGACCGGTCGCGGACACCTGCGACTCCCCGGCGGACGTCCCCGACGCCCGTACCGACAAGGGCGTCCCCGCGAAGGTGTGACCCTCGCGACGGCCCCCTGACCGGGCCGGTCCCGAAGGACCCGGGCGGTCCGTGCGTACTTCCCCGACGCACGGGCCGCCCCTCGCCGTTCCCGGGCGGTTCCCGGACCGCGGGCGGCGTCGGCGAATGAGAGGGTACGAGTGCCCGTACGCACGGAAGTCCCCGGGGAAAGAGGTTCCGGAATGGCAGTCGTCCACCACACCACCCTTCGTCCCACGAAGCCGGAGCTACTGGCCCGCTGGCTCCCCACCCGCCCCTGGTACCGGGGCGGACCCGCCCCCGAACCCACCACCGTCGGCGGCTTCCGGCTCGACGACCCGGCGGGCGAGGTGGGCATCGAGTTCATCGTCCTCACCGAGGAATCGGGCCCCGAACCGGCCGTCCACCTCGTACCGCTGACCTACCGCGGCGCCCCGCTCGACGGCGCCGACGACGACGCGGCGCTCGTCGGCACGCTGGAACACGGGGTACTCGGCAAGCGCTGGGTCTACGACGGCAGCCACGACCCCGTCCTCGTGTCCCGGCTGCTCGCCCTGATCGAGGGCCGGACGGAGGCACAGGACCAGAACACCACCGGCACCCCCGACCGCGACGTCAGCCGGGAGTACTCGGGGACCGCCGCGCCGCTGCCCGGCGCGGCGGATGTCCTCGCGCCCGGGACCGTGACCGACGACGGTGAGGGCACCGTCGTCGCCCTCGGCCCGGACCTGGCGCTCCACCTCCACCGCGACCCCCGCGAGCCCCTCCCGGAGGGCACGATCGGCCACGTCGAGGGCTCCTGGCGCGGCGCGGACGGCTCCCGCGAGAGGGGCGTCTTCGCCACGATTCGCCGCGGCGGCGCGTCGTAGCCCGGCGCGCCGGGGCGCGCCCGGGATCCGGGCGGCGCCCGGTCGGCGGATGTCGTTCGCGGCCCGCACCGCCGTTGTGGCCTGTCTCGCAGTTCCCCGAGCCCCTGGTTGCCCCCTTTGCCGCCCTCCGAATAGGCCCCGCCCCTCATCCCGGGGCCGGGACCCATTTCAGGCCCGGTGCGGGGGAGAGCATTTGGGGGCGCGGGGAACTGCGCGAACGGCCACGACGGTGGCGCGGACCGCCGACAACATCAGGTCGCCGGGCGGAACCCGGGTTGTGGGCCTCGCCCGGAGGGCCGAGGCGCTGGGGGTCCCCCCATTGCCGAGGCATAGGTTGGGGGTCCCCCCATTGCCGAAGGCATAGGGGGAGGAACTGCGCGAACAGCCACAGGCGGGCCGCAGACCGCGAACAAGATCAGGTCGCCGGGCGCTTCCCGGGAAGTGGGGGCAGGAGGCACCCCCGTCGGGCGCTGGGGCCCGGTCAGGAGGAGGCCGTGCCGATGACGTCGTTCAGGACGTCCCGTGAGCGGATCAGCTCGTGGATCATGCCGTCGATCCGGTCCCGCTCCTGCGTCAGCCAGACCACCAGCTGGGGGGTCGCCGTCTCGGACGGGCCGCCGTCGGCGTCGCGCATACACGGCAGTACCCGTGCGACCATCTCGCTGTTCAGGCCGGCGGCGAAGAGTTCCTGGATGTGGATGACCCGGTCGACGGCCGCCTCGGCGTACTCCCGGTGGCCGCCCGGCGTACGGTCGGAGACCAGCAGTCCCCGTTTCTCGTAGTAGCGCAGCGACCGGTCGCTGACTCCCGTGCGCCGCGCCAGTTCACCGATCCGCATTCCGGCTCCTTCGGTTCCGGCCGGGTCCGGCCCGGACCTTTCGCGGATCCGGACTTGAACCTGACACCTGTGTCAGATTCTACGGTACGGGCATGACGAACTCACCGCTGTTCACCCCGTTCACGCTCGGCACCCTCGACCTCCCCAACCGCATCGTCATGGCGCCGATGACGCGCTACCGGGCCGCCGAGGACGGCACTCCGCTGCCCGTCGTCGCCGACTACTACGCCCAGCGGGCCGGTGCCGGGCTGCTGATCACCGAGGGCATCTGGCCCAGCCGGGCGGGGCAGGCGGGCTGGCGGCTGCCGGGCCTGGAGACCCCGGAGCACGTCCGCGGCTGGCGGGCCGTGACCGAGGCCGTCCATGCGGCCGGGGGCCGGATCTACGCCCAGCTGATGCACGGCGGGCGGCACGGTCATCCGCTGTCCCGGCTCGACGGCGACCTCCCGGCGGGCCCCTCGCCGGTACCGCTGCCGGACCGGGTCCACATCCGCGACGGCGGCAAGGCCGACGCGCCCGTGCCCCGCGCGATGACCGTCGACGAGATCCGCCGGGCCGTGTCCGACCATGTCGCCGCCGCGCGGAACGCGATCGACGCCGGGTTCGACGGGGTCGAACTGCACGGCGCCAACAGCTATCTGATCCATCAGTTCCTGGCCGACAACACCAACCTCCGCGACGACGCCTACGGGCGGGGGAGCGTGGCGGACCGGATCCGCTTCCCGCTGGAGGTGATCACCGCCGTGGCCGACGCGATCGGGCCCGGCCGCACCGCCCTGCGGCTCTCCCCGGGCAACCCGCAGGAGGGCATGGTCGAACGGGACCCCGGCCCGGTCTACCGGCGGCTGGTGACCGAGGTGAACCGGCTCGGCCTCGGCTATCTCCATCTGATCGACGACGACCACTACCCCGCCTTCGCCGATCTGCTGCCGCTCTGGGACGGTCCCGTCATCGCCAATATCGGCGAGAACCGCGCCCCCACCGACAAGGCGGGCGGCGAGGACGTCATCCGTCGAGGGGTGGCCGATCTGGTCTCGTACGGCCGGTCCTTCATCGCCAACCCCGACCTGCCGGAACGGCTCGCCGCCGGGCTGCCGCTGAACGAGATCGACGCGGCCCACCTCTACACCCACGGCGCGCGCGGCTACACCGACTACCCGGTCCACCGGGCCCCGGCCGGGGCCGTACGGTCCTGAGATCCCGAACGGCAGCCCGGCCGTCCCCGGCCGACGGGCCCGCGCGGGGAACCGGACCGGGTGCCTCCGATGTCCTGAGTGGGTGTGAACACACTCAAGTCGAGCGTCCTCGACGGTCTTCCGTGGGTGGGCACGACGGTCTTCGGGATCGCTACGGGCTTCGCCGCCTGGTGGCTGACCTTCCGGGCCCGCTCCTTCTGCGCCGTGGGCTTCGAGGCGGGGGGACGCTTCGGGCTGATGTTCCTCCTCCCGGTGGCCGTGGCGGCGGGCGGTCTCGCCGCGGGCGGGGCCCTGTTCCTCGGCCGCCTGCTGACGAGCCGGGCCCCGACGGTCCTCCGGGTGGTGGTGCCCGTACTGCTGATCCTGACCGTGACGGCGCTGCCCGCGTGGTGGCTGGTGGCGCACATCGGTACGCCGTCCGGTCTGCCCGGCCACCCCGAGGGCGTCCCCGGCTTCCCACCGCCCTGCCCGAGGAGCAACGTCCCGCCGTCGTGGCCCGGATGGCTCCCGGTCTGACCGCACCCGCTCGCGGGACCGGTCGGCGGTCCGGGCCGGTGGCCTTGCCCTGACGCGGACGTCAAGGTCTACGGTCCCCGTATGCGGATCGGAGAACTCGCGGAGCGGGCCGGGACCACCACCCGCGCGCTCCGCTACTACGAGTCGCGCGGACTGCTGCCCGCGCGGCGTACGGAGAACGGCTACCGCAGCTACGACGAGAGCGATCTGCGGCTCCTCGACGAGATCAGGACCCTCCAGGGCATCGGCTTCGAACTGGAGGAGACCCGGCCGTTCGTGGAGTGTCTGCGGGCGGGGAACCCCGCGGGCGACGTCTGTCCGGCGTCGATCGCGGTCTACCAGGCCAAACTCGGCGAACTCGACGCGCTGATCGGACGGCTGACGGACGTCCGGGGCCGGGTCGCCGACCAGCTCGACCGGGCCCGGGAGCAGGCCGCGCGGGACACGAGGACGACAACAACACAGGACCAGGAACCGGAGCCGCGGTGCGGCTTCGGATACGGGGAGTGGTGATGACACCGAACACGACACCGACACCGGACACGGCACAGGCGGGGGCGGCGGGGACGGTTACCGCCGTGACCGACGAGGACTTCGCCGCCGAAGTCCTGGGCGCCCGGCTGCCCGTACTGGTGAAGTTCACCGCCGACTGGTGCCCGCCCTGCCGGATGATGGTCCCCGTACTGGCCGATGTCGCCCGTACGGAAGCCGGTCGGCTGAAGGTCGTCGAGCTGGACGTGGACCACAACCCCGAGACCGCCCGCCGCTACGGCGTACTGTCGGCCCCCACCCTGACCCTCTTCCACGGCGGCGAACCGATCCACTCCTCCGTGGGCGCCCGGCCCAAGCGGCTGCTGCTCCGCGATATCTCCGAGGCGTTGGGCGGGGAATCCGTCTAGCGTGCCACCGTGGAATATCGAGTGATCGTTCTCAACGGCGGTTCCAGTGCGGGCAAGTCGGGTATTTCCCGCTGTCTGCGGACGATTCTGCCCGAGCCCTGGCTCGGGCTCGGAGTCGACACCTTCATCGACGCGCTGCCGCCCGGATTCGGCGACGGCGGCGCCGAGGGCGGACTGGCCGTCGGGCCCGGGGGAGAGGTCACGGTCGGCGCGGAGTTCCGGCGGCTGGAGGAGGCGTGGATCGCCGGGGTGGCCGCGATGGTACGGGCCGGGGCCCGGGTCGTCGTCGACGAGGTGTTCCTCGGCGGCGCCGAATCGCAGCGCCGCTGGCGGGACGCCCTCGCCGGGATCGATGTGCTCTGGGTCGGGGTCCGCTGCGACCCGGCGGTGGCCGCGGGCCGGGAGACGGCCCGCGGCGACCGGGCCGCCGGAATGGCCGCCTCCCAGGCCGAGTCGGTACACCGGGGGGTGGTGTACGACCTGGTCGTGGACACGACGGGGACCGAGGCGCTGGAATGCGCCCGGACCATCGCGCTACGGCTCTCCGGGGCGGGGTCTGCCGAGGGTCCCGCCTGACGTCATCGGTTCCCCGGCGCCTCGGCCTCCGGGGCGCCGCCTCGAACGACCCGGGTCGCGCCCGGCGCCCTTCCGTTGTTTGCGGTCCGCACCACCGTTGTGGCTTGTCGCGCAGTTCCGCCCCCTATGCCTCGGCAATGGGGGGACCCCCAACCTATGCCTCGGCAATGGGGGACCCCAGCGCCTTGGCCCTCCGGGTGAGGCCCACAACCCGGGTCTCGCCCGGGGGCCTGCTGTTGTTTGCGGTCCGCGCCACCGTTGTGGCTTGTCGCGCAGTTCCCCGCGCCCCTAAAAGCTCTCCCTCGCACCGGACCTGAAGAGGAGGCCCGGCTCTCCGCGGGGGAGGGCGGGCGGTGCCGTCAGGTGAGGAGCACCGCGCAGCCCCGGGACTCCAGCTCCGTCACCAGGCCCTCCCGCGGTTCCAGTTCGTTCCAGCGGAGATCGAGTTTCTCCAGCTCCGGGAGGCCGAGCAGCCACTCCGGCAGTTCCCGCAGCCGGTTGGCGCGGAGGTCCAGTTCCCGGAGCCGGGGCAGGGTCGCCAGCGGCTCCGGGACCCGGGTGAGCCGGTTCTCCCGCAGCTCGACAGTGCGTACGGAGGCGAGTTCGGTGAAGGTCTCCGGCATCTCCGTCAGGGCGTTGCCGCGCAGCCACAGTTCCCGCAGCTCGGGGAGCGTGCCGAGGGTGTCGGGGAGCGCCGTCAGACCGCAGTGCTGGGCCCGCAGTTCGCGGAGCGACGTCAGCCCGCCCAGAGTGTCGGGGAGGGTGCCCAGCGGGTTCCCGCCGATGTTGAGGTAGCGGAGCGCGGAGAGCCGTCCCAGCTCCGGCGGCAGTTCCGTCAGCCGGTTCTCGTGGAGATAGAGGAACCGGCTGAGCCCGGTCAGCGCCCCGATCTCGCCGGGCAGGGACGTGAGGGCGTTGTGGCCCAGGTCGAGGGTGCGCAGCCGGGTCAGTCCGCCGATTCTGCTGGAGATCGCGGTCAGTCCGTTGTCGGCCAGGACGAGTACCTCGACCCCGGTCTCGTCCCAGACGGAGTCGGGCACCCGGCCGAGTCCGGCCCGCCACAGATCGATCACATGGGTCGTCACACCCCCGTTGTAGCCGACGCGGCGCGCAGCGCGGCCACCGCCCGGTCGGTATCCGCCGTCATCAGGTCGTGGTTGATGTCCATGGCGGCCACCGAGCCCGCCCCGGCGGCGACCACGACCTGGGCCCTGGCGTCGGTGACATTGCCGACCGCCCAAACCCCGGGGACGGACGTCCGGCCCGCCGGGTCGGTCGCCACGGCCCCCGTCGCCGGGTCCCGTACGCAGCCCAGTCCGGCGGCGGGGCCGTCGTTGGGCACCATCAGCGGCGGGACGAAGACGGCGGTACGGGGCACCACGCGGCCGTCGGCGAGTTCGACCCCGGCCAGCCGGCCGTCCGCCACTGCCAGCCGCCGTACGGCACCCTCCTCGATCCGGATCCCGCGCGCCGTGAGCCGTTCCCGCTCGTCGGCCCCGAGCGGCAGGCCGTGGGCGAACAGGACCACGTCGGACGACCACTGGCGGACCATCAGCGCCTGGTGGACGGCCGTCGGGCGGGTGCCGATGACCCCGAGCGGGGCGTCCCGTACCTCGTAGCCGTGGCAGTACGGGCAGTGCAGCACGTCCCGGCCCCAGCGCTCCCGGACCCCGGGCAGACCGGGCAGTTCGTCCCGCAGCCCGGTCGCCAGCAGGACCCGCCGGGCTGTGAGTACGGCGCCGCCGTCGAGCCGGACCAGGAAGCCGCCGGGCCGCTTGCCCCAGGTGCCCGAGGGGCCGTCGGGACGCTCGGGACCGGCCGCCGTGATCTCGTCGGCCCGGGCCGCGTAGAGATCCGTACCGTACGCGGCGACCTCGGCCCGGCCCGCGGCGAGCAGCGCCGCCGGGGGCATCCCGTCCCGGGAGAGGAAGCCGTGCATCGCCGCGGCGGGGGCGTTGCGCGGTTCCCCGGCGTCCACCACGGCGACCCGCCGCCGGGCCCGGCCCAGGACCAGTGCCGCGCTCAGTCCGGCGGCCCCGCCGCCCACCACGACCACCTCGTAGCCGTCCGGGCCGGGCCCGGGCCCCGCGGTCGTACCCGATTCGTTCGTCGCGCCCATCGCGATCACCTCCGGACCTCAGCGTCACCGCCGACCCGTCGGCACGGCAAACGTTCTTGCCGGTTCCGCGAATACATCGGAGGTCTGGGGGAGGCGGTGGCGTCCGACCCGGAGAACCGGGACATAACAAAAAAGCCCTCCGCCGAATGGAAGGCGAGGGCTTTAACGCGGTATATTGAGGGATTGTCTTCCCGGTCGAAAAATAGCCAGGGAATTCAAGTAACCTCACCATATCGTTCCGGGAGTGGAATTGTCAAGCACGGGGACCGGAAAAGCCGAAGCGCGCCGGGAGGAAATCCAGCGCGCGGAAATGCGCCGTGAACAGCAGGTCGTGGACCGGCTCCGGCGGCGCCTGGCCGAACTGCGGCGGGAGGCGACCGCGACTCTCGGCGCCACCCTCGCCCAGCTCGGCTCCACCTTTCAGGCGCGGCTCGAACGCGATGTCGCCGCCGCCGAACAGTCCGGCCGGATCGCGGCGCTCGACGCCGTCGACTCCGGGCTCTGCTTCGGCCGGATCGACCTCCGCGACGGCTCCGCCCACCACATCGGCCGGATCGGCATCCGGGCCGGCGACCGCGACCGCACCCCGCTCCTGGTGGACTGGCGCGCCCCGGTCGCCCGGCCGTTCTACCTCGCCACCGGCCACACGCCCATGGGCCTGACCCGGCGCCGCCACATCACCACCCGGGGCGCCACGGTCACCGCCCTCCACGACGAACTCCTCGACCTCACCGACCCCACCCGCACCGGCCACGAGGACCACGACGCCGACGCCGTACTGCTGGCCGCCCTCGGCGCCGCCAGGACCGGCCGGATGGCGGACATCGTCCGGACCATCCAGGCCGAACAGGACCGGATCATCCGCGCCCCGCGCCGGGGAGTCCTGGTCGTCGAGGGCGGCCCCGGTACCGGCAAGACCGCCGTCGCCCTGCACCGGGCCGCCTACCTCCTCTACGCGGAACGCGAGCTGCTGGCCCGCCGGGCCGTCCTGGTCGTCGGCCCCAACCCGGCCTTCCTCGGCTATATCGGCGACGTCCTGCCGTCCCTCGGCGAGACCGGCGTCCTGCTGGCCACGGTCGGCGAACTGTTCCCCGGCGTCCGGGCCACCGGTACGGACACCCCCTGGACCGCCGCCGTCAAGGGCCGGGCCGCGATGGCGGACGCCCTGGCCGCGGCCGTACGGGACCGGCAGCGGCTGCCGGAGACGGTGCCCGCGATCCCCGGCCGGGACCCGGAGACCGAGTACGCCGCGACGGAGTACGCCGAGAACCCCATCCCCGAGCCCGCCCTGCTGATCGACCACGACGAGTACGGCACCCTCCGGCTGCACCGCGAAATGGCGTACGCGGCCCGGGACCGCGCCCGGGCCACCGGGCTGCCGCACAACCTCGCCCGCCCCTACTTCGCCCTGGCGATCGCCGACGCCCTCGCCGGACAGGTCGCCGACCGGCTCGGCGCCGACCCGTTCGGCGGGCCCAACCTGCTCGGGCCCGACGATCTCGCCCAGATCGGCAAGGACATCGCGACCAGCGACGAGGTCCACGCCGCGATCGACGAGCTGTGGCCGTCGCTGACACCGGCGGAGCTGGTGGCCGGATTCCTCGCCGAACCCGGCCCCTATCTGCCCGCCGACGACGCGGCGGCGGTCCGCAGGACCGGCCCGGCCGACTGGACCCCGGCCGACGTACCGCTCCTCGACGAGGCCGCCGAACTCCTCGGCGCCGACGACTCGGCCCGGCGCGCGGCCGAGGAGGCCGACCGCCGCGAACGGATCGCCTACGCCCAGGGCGTCCTGGACCTCTCGGCCGGTTCGGAGAGCTACGAGTTCGAGGACGAGGAGTCCGAACTGCTCGCCGCCCACGACGTGGT
Organism: Streptomyces sp. NPDC020875; assembly: GCF_040641415.1. NCBI lineage: Bacteria > Bacillati > Actinomycetota > Actinomycetes > Kitasatosporales > Streptomycetaceae > Streptomyces > Streptomyces sp. NPDC020875. The sequence goes on from NZ_JBFADP010000031.1 coordinate 92,699, forward strand.
CGACGCCGAGCGGATGGCCGAGCGCCACGAGGAGGCCGACCACCGCAGCGCCGCCGAACGGGCCGCCGCCGACCGCACCTGGGCCTTCGGCCACATCATCGTGGACGAGGCGCAGGAACTGTCGCCGATGGCCTGGCGGCTGCTGATGCGCCGCTGCCCCGCCCGGTCGATGACCCTGGTCGGCGATCCGGCGCAGACCGCCGACGGCTCCGGCGCCGGGTCCTGGCGGGAGATCCTCGAACCGTACGTCGGCGACCGCTGGACCCACACCAGGCTCGGGGTCAACTACCGCACCCCGGCCGAGATCATGGAGACCGCCGCAGCCGTCCGCCGGGCCGCGTTCCCGGACGATCCGGCGTTCGTACCGCCGCGTTCGGTCCGCTCCACCGGGGTCGCGCCCCGATTCGAACGGGTCACCGCCGGCGGGCTCACCGACGCGGTACGGGCCGCCGTCCGCCGGGAGACCCCCGAGGAGGGTCGGCTCGCCGTGATCGCCCCGCCGGAGCTGCGGGCCCGCCTGGTCGGCTTCCACGCGGCGGACGCGCCCGACCTGACCGGCCGGGTCGTGTTCCTGACGCCCCGCGAGGCCAAGGGCCTGGAGTTTGACACGGTGATCGTGGTGGAACCGGCGCTGATCGGCGGCAGCGACCTGTACGTCGCCCTGACCCGCGCGACGCAGCGCCTCGCGGTCCTCCACACAACCGCGCTCCCCCCGGGCTTCTGATACCCCAGGCGCCGCCCAGGCCCCCAAACCGGGCCGCGCCCGGCGCCCTTCCGTTGTTCGCGGTCCGCACCACCGTCGTGGCTGGTCGCGCAGTTCCCCGCGCCCCTGGGTTGCTCTCCTCGTCGCCCTCGCAGGGAGACGGGCTCCTTTCGCAGGGACGGCGCTGGGGAGAGCTTTTAGGGGCGCGGGGAACTGCGCGACCAGCCAGCCACGGTCCGCAGGCCGCGAACAGCATCAGGCTGCCGGGCGCGGCCCGGGGTTGTGGGCCTCAGCCGGAGGGCCAAGGCGCTGGGGGTCCCCCCATTGCCGAAGGCATAGGGGGCGGAACTGCGCGACCAGCCACGGCCGGTCCGCAGGCCGCCGACAACATCGGGTCGCCGGGCGCGGCCCGGGAATGAGGCGGTGGGGGTCTCCACAACACCCCGGCCCCGAGGTCACGCGGCGGGAGCGTTACCCGTGGCGCACCCCGCCCGGCAGGGCACCGCGGCAGACTGGACGTATGGACTGGTTCCGCTACCGCTTCCACTGCGTCTGGGACCTCGACGCCCCGCCCGAAGCCGTCTTCGCGGCGCTTGCCCGGCCCGCGGACTATCCCCGCTGGTGGCCCCAGGTGCGGGCCGTCACCGATCTCGGGGACGGCCGGGGCTCCGCCCGGTTCCGGTCGCTGCTGCCGTACGAACTCGCCGTCACCGCCCGCGCGGTGTGCCGGGACCCGCAGTCCGGGGTGCTCCGGATCGCGCTCCACGGCGATCTGGAGGGATGGGCCCGCTGGACCGTCGTCCCGCGCGGCCCGGGGAGCGGGACCCGGGCCGTGTACGACCAGGAGGTGGAGATCCGGCGGCCCCTGATGCGGCGGCTCGCCGTGCCCTGCCGTCCTCTGTTCCGGGTGAACCACGCCGTGATGATGCGGGCCGGCCGGACCGGGCTCGGGCGCTATCTGAGGAGGGGGCCGTCGATTTGAAGGCGGACGCCCGCTGCCTGTATCGTTCGGTGCGTTCCCGGGCGATTAGCTCAGTGGGAGAGCGCTTCGTTCACACCGAAGAGGTCACTGGTTCGAACCCAGTATCGCCCACCGGGAGAAGTCCGGTCCGTCGTCATGACGGACCGGTTTTTTCGTTTGCCGCCCGGCGCTCCGCCGGATCCGGCGGGCCCGTCGCGCCGTCGGGCTCCGCGCAGGCCCGTGCGGGCAGTTCGGACCGGAGCGGCCAGGCCGGATCCACCGCCTGCTCCGTACCCGCGCGGGCGAACCAGGTCTGCGGACCGCGTGCCCCCGCCGCGTGCCACACGGCCTGGAGCGTATGCAACTCGGCCGCCGACAGGCGCTCCAGCCGGGCCGCGAACCGGCGCCCCACCGCCCGGGTCAGTTCCAGTGCCGCCATCGCGGCCGCCGCCGCCCCGGGCGTCCCGTCCGGCTCGACCCCGTACTGTTCGCAGAGATCGCCGAGCGCCCGGCCGCCCTTGCGGTAGCGGTCCAGATGCCGGTCCAGGACCAGTGGGTCCAGGACGCACAGCGGGACGGTCTCCAGCGCCCGGGGGAGCGACGAGGCGCGGTGGCGGCGGAGTTCGCGGTCGAGCAGCGTCAGGCCGAACGGCGCGTTCATCACCACCAGCGGCCGGGCCGCCGCGCACTGGCGGACCAGGGCCCGGGCGATCTCCTCCATCACCGGCGCCGGCCAGCGGCCGTGGCCCCGGGGCCGGTCACCGGGCGGAACCGGCACCCCCGGATCGACCAGCCAGTGGACCACTTCGGGACGTGTCCCGGGCAGTCGCTGGACGGCCAGGGCGGCGGCCGTGATCCGGTCCCGCTCGGCGTCCGGTCCGGTCGTCTCGGCGGCGAAGGCGGCCAGCGGGCCGTCGAACCAGCACGTCATGCCGAACTCCTCGCACCCGTACGGCGAACGGTGCTCCCTCCGCCGCATCGGTGATACCCGGCCCCCGCGCCGGGTACGCGGGCCGTCGGCAACCGACGGGGTGCTCAAGGTTTCTGACGCGCCGCCGGAGTGCGCCGTACGGACCGCCCGGGTACCGGCGGGCCGCGCACACCGGGGCTGTCCGAGGGGTGTCGACCTCCGACGGGTATCGCGAGCCGCCGGGGGTCGGCACGCCTCGGCGGCTGCCGGGCGGGCACCGCCGTCGACCGGTACGGAACCGGAACCCGGGCGCGGCCCCGGCCGTGCCGGTCCGGACACCACCGCCGTGCCGGTCGCCGCGCCCCCGAGGGACCGGTACATCCGCCGCCGGACCGGCGGCCGGGGCCGCTACGGCCGGTGGCCCGCCGGGGCGCGGCGACCGGCGGGCCCGCGCGCTCCGGGGCCGCCGCCTCCCCTCGCCGCCGGGACCGGCCCCGTCGCTCACGTCCGTCCGCCCCTCCCCGGCCGCCGGACCACCGTTTCGCGGCCGGGGCCCCCGGCTCGGTACGATTCAATGGCGCTCGGTGTCCGCCGACGCGCCGCATTCCGCAGTATTCCGCAGTCAGGAGAGACCGGTGTCAGACGTCCGTGTGATCATCCAACGCGATTCCGAGCGGGACGAGCGCGTGGTGACTACGGGTACGACGGCCGCCGACCTCTTCACCGGTGAGCGTTCCGTGATCGCCGTCCGGGTCGCCGGTGAGCTGAAGGACCTGGCGTACGAGCCCGCCGACGGCGAGACCGTCGAGCCGGTCGAGATCTCCTCCCCGGACGGTCTCGACATCCTGCGCCACTCCACCGCTCATGTCATGGCCCAGGCCGTGCAGGAGCTGTTCCCCGAGGCCAAGCTGGGGATCGGCCCGCCGGTCAAGGACGGCTTCTACTACGACTTCGACGTCGAGAAGCCGTTCACGCCCGAGGATCTCAAGGCCGTCGAGAAGAAGATGCAGGAGATCCAGAAGCGCGGTCAGCGCTTCGTCCGCCGGGTGGTGACCGACGAGGCCGCCCGCGAGGAGCTGGCCGGGGAGCCGTACAAGCTGGAACTGATCGGGCTCAAGGGCTCCGCCTCCAGCGACGACGGCGCGGACGTCGAGGTCGGCGCCGGTGAGCTGACGATCTACGACAACCTCGACGCCAAGACCGGCGAGCTGTGCTGGAAGGACCTCTGCCGGGGCCCCCACCTGCCCAGCACCCGCGCCATCCCGGCGTTCAAGCTGATGCGCAACGCCGCCGCCTACTGGCGGGGCAGCGAGAAGAACCCGATGCTCCAGCGCATCTACGGCACCGCCTGGCCGTCCAAGGACGAGCTGAAGGCGCATCTCGACTTCCTCGCCGAGGCCGAGAAGCGCGACCACCGCAGGCTCGGCTCCGAGCTTGACCTGTTCTCCGTGCCCGACGAGATCGGCTCCGGCCTCGCCGTCTTCCACCCGCGGGGCGGCATCGTCCGCCGGGTGATGGAGGACTACTCCCGCAAGCGGCACGAGGAGGAGGGGTACGAGTTCGTCTACACCCCGCACGCCACCAAGGGCGCCCTCTTCGAGAAGAGCGGCCACCTCGACTGGTACGCCGAGGGCATGTACCCCCCCATGCAGCTCGACGGTGGTACGGACTACTACCTCAAGCCCATGAACTGCCCGATGCACAACCTGATCTTCGACGCGCGGGGCCGCTCCTACCGCGAACTGCCGCTGCGGCTGTTCGAGTTCGGCACGGTCTACCGGTACGAGAAGTCGGGCGTCGTCCACGGTCTGACCCGGGCCCGCGGCTTCACCCAGGACGACGCGCACATCTACTGCACCCGTGAGCAGATGGCCGAGGAGCTGGACCGCACCCTCACCTTCGTCCTCAACCTGCTCCGCGACTACGGTCTGACCGACTTCTATCTGGAGCTGTCCACCAAGGACCCGGAGAAGTACGTCGGCTCCGACGAGACCTGGGAGGAGGCCACCGAGGTGCTCCGCCGGGTCGCCGAGCAGCAGGGCCTCCCGCTCACCCCCGACCCGGGCGGCGCCGCCTTCTACGGCCCGAAGATCTCCGTCCAGGCCCGGGACGCCATCGGCCGGACCTGGCAGATGTCGACCATCCAGCTCGACTTCAACCTGCCCGAGCGGTTCAACCTGGAGTACACCGCCCCCGACGGCTCCCGGCAGCGGCCCGTCATGATCCACCGGGCGCTGTTCGGCTCCATCGAGCGGTTCTTCGCGGTCCTGTTGGAGCACTACGCGGGCGCCATGCCGCCGTGGCTGGCCCCGGTCCAGGCCGTCGGCATCCCGATCGGCGACGCGCATGTCGAGTACCTCCAGGGCTTCGCCGCCGACGCCAAGAAGCTCGGCCTGCGGGTCGAGGTCGACGCCTCGTCGGACCGGATGCAGAAGAAGATCCGCAACCACCAGAAGCTGAAGGTCCCGTTCATGATCATCGTCGGTGACGACGACATGAACGCCGGTACGGTCTCCTTCCGCTACCGCGACGGCTCCCAGGAGAACGGCGTCCCGCGCGAGGACGCCCTGCGGAAGCTGGCCCAGGTCGTCGCCGAGCGCGTCCAGGTCTGATCCGCGGCACACGCACTACGAGAGGCCCCCGGGGGATCCCCCCGGGGGCCTCTCGTCCTGGTCCAGCCGGAAACTCTGGATCAGCCAGGACGAGAACGAACCCGTCACCGCGCCCAGCAGGGCGAGCCCCCCGGCCATCATGAACGAGGCGATCGTCCGGCCCTTGGGCGTCACCGGGGTCACATCCCCGTACCCCACCGTCGTCAGGGTGGAGCAGGTCCACCACACCGCGTCCCCGAAGGTCAGGATCGTCGCCCCGGGCGCGTACCGCTCCGCCGAGTAGACGGTGAGCGCGCCCGCGAAACCGAGCAGCGCCGCCGTCATGCTCGCGTACGCCATCACCCGGGCGTAGAGGGAGAGCCGGGCGTGCTCGTGGCGGTGCTGGACGGACTCGTAGATCTCCACGATCCGCAGCGGGCGCAGCAGCGGCAGCGCCACCACGACCGCGTCCAGCAGATGCCCGCGGACGAAGGAGAGCCCCTGCCCGCTGATCCGCCAGCGGACCGCGAAGTCCACCACGAACATCGCCCAGGTCGAGTAGGTGATCACCAGCAGGGCGTCCCGCCAGGCCCCCGGCAGATCGTCGTCGAGGACCCGTACCGCGTAGCAGCCCAGGAAGACCGTCGAGGCGATGAAGAGGGGCACTTCCGTACGGCGGCGCCAGCGCCACATCCGCTCCTCGCGGCTCTCGGACGGTTCGGGGCGCTCATGGGCGGGCTGCTGGCCGCCGGGGCTCGGGGCACTCACCCGACCAGGATCGCGGGACGGGCGGGACCGCCCCCGGCGACACGCGGCGTACCGCCCACGCCATATGCTGCACAGCATGACGAACGAGCCGGAGCAGCAGATCGGGGTGGGAACGCCGGACGCGTTCCAGCGCTTGTGGACGCCGCACCGGATGGCGTACATCCAGGGCGAGAACAAGCCCACCGGGCCCGAGGCCGGCGACGGCTGCCCCTTCTGCGCCATTCCGGCCAAGTCCGACGAGGACGGGCTGGTGATCGCCCGGGGCGAAGCCGTCTACGCGGTGCTCAACCTCTATCCGTACAACGGCGGACACCTCATGGTCGTACCGTTCCGCCATGTCGCCGACTACACCGAACTGGACGACGCCGAGACCGCCGAGCTGGCGCTCTTCACCAAGCGGGCGATGACGGCGCTGCGGACCGCGTCGGGCGCCCACGGCTTCAACATCGGAATGAACCAGGGCGCCGCCGCCGGGGCCGGGATCGCCGCCCATCTGCACCAGCACATCGTGCCCCGCTGGGGCGGAGACACCAACTTCATGCCGGTCGTCGGGCATACGAAGGTCCTGCCGCAGCTGCTGGCCGACACCCGGGCGATGCTGGCCGACGTCTGGCCCGGCTGAACCCGCCCCGGGCCGCCGCTAGTGCTTTGACCGGAAAGGTTCACCGGCCCGTGACGCCCGGCACGGCACTTCGCCGCGTTGTCGGACCACGCGAGTAAGTCCAGTACGAGCCGTGGACCTCCGCCTTGCGACGCACCGCACCGAACGCCGCGGGCCCACGGCAAACCTTTCCGGTCACAGCACTAGCGGACGGGAAGTGCCGTGACACAGGGCGGGGGTGGTGACCGGGATCCCGGT